>JAGQTW010000244.1 GCA_020438785.1 Mycobacterium sp.
AGGCCACCACCTTCTATGACGACCCGGACGTCCTGGCCAAGATCTCCCGCGGCCTGGGCGAGGCCATGGTCGGTATCAACGTCGACGACATCCCCCAACCCCACCGGCTGGCCCAGCGCGGCTGGTAGCGCCGGCCAGTGTCAATCGAACAGATCCTCGACCTCGAGCAGCTTGAGGTCAACATCTACCGCGGCGGCGTGTACAACCCCGAATCCGGCTATCTCTCAAGAACATTCGGCGGGCACATCGCCGGGCAGGCATTGGTGTCGGCGGTCCGCACCGTTGATCCGCGATACCAGGTGCATTCGCTGCACGGCTACTTCCTGCGTCCGGGCGACGCGACCAAACCGGCGGTCTACCTGGTCGACAGACCGCGTGACGGCGGTTCCTTCTGCACCCGGCGGGTCAATGCCGTGCAGAACGGCGAGGTGATCTTCTCGATGGGAGCGTCGTTCCAGACACCCCAGGACGGTATCGAGCATCAGGACGTGATGCCCGCGGTCGTGCCGCCCGAGGATCTGGTCGATTCCGAAGCGGGGGCAAGCCCGCTCGGGAACGGCGGCATCGCGCAGTTCGCCGAATGGGACATCCGCCGGGTGCCGCAGGACCTGGTGACGAGGCTGCCCGGAAAGGCCTCGCAGCAGCAGGTGTGGTTCAGGCATCGCGACCCGTTGCCCGACAATCCGCTGCTGCACATCTGTGCGCTGGCCTATATGAGCGATCTGACGCTGCTGGGCTCCGCGCAGGTTAGCCATCCCGAGGAGCGGCCGCATCTGATGGTTGCGTCGCTGGATCACGCGATGTGGTTCATGCGGCCCTTCCGCGCCGACGAGTGGTTGCTCTATGACCAGTCCTCGCCGTCGGCGGGCGGCGGCCGGGCCCTTACCCAGGGCAAGATCTTCACCCGCGACGGCCGGATGGTCGCCGCCGTCATGCAGGAAGGCCTGACCCGCTACGAACGCGGGTACACGCCCCCGTCAGCCGACCGGTGAGCGCGCCCACCATCGGTGTGCTCGCCCTCCAAGGCGACACCCGGGAACACCTCGCCGCGCTGCGTGATGCCGGTGCCGAGGTTTCCACCGTGCGCCGCCGCGGCGAACTCGACGCCGTCGATGCGCTGGTGATCCCCGGGGGGGAATCCACCGCCATGAGCCTGTTGCTGCGTGAATTCCATCTGCTCGAGCCACTGCGCGCCCGCCTGGCTGGCGGTATGCCCGCCTATGGGTCCTGTGCCGGGATGATCCTGTTGGCCAGTGAGATTCTCGACGCCGGCGAACCCGGCCGGGAGGCCGCAGCGCTGGGCGGCATCGATATGACGGTGCGGCGCAACGCCTTCGGCAGGCAGGTCGACTCGTTCGAGGGCGATATCGACTTCCGCGGGCTCGACGGCCCGGCCCATGCGGTGTTCATCCGCGCTCCGTGGGTCGAGCGGGTCGGGCCGCAGGTGGAGGTGCTGGCACAGGCCGGTGACCATATCGTCGCCGTCCGTCAGGGCCGGGTGATCGCCACCGCGTTCCATCCCGAGATCACCGGCGATCGCCGCGTGCACAAACTGTTCGTCGACATCGTCGCCGGCCGGGCCTGAGCGACTCGTCGAGCGAGGAGCCACGCAGACCTCCACTCGCACTTTCGCTGCGGGGCTCCTCACCCAACGCTTGTCGGGGCCGCCGTCTGGCCGCAGTAGACTCAGCGCCGCAGGAACGGGCACGAACGAGGACGCAGGAGAACAATGAGCGGCCATTCCAAGTGGGCGACCACCAAGCACAAGAAGGCCGTCATCGACGCCAAGCGCGGCAAGTTGTTCGCCAAGCTGATCAAGAACAT
>JAGQTW010000019.1 GCA_020438785.1 Mycobacterium sp.
CAGGTACAACTCGACCGCGGCCACCGAGTTGACCACCGAGACGACAACCCGGTCCCCCGGCGTCACTCCGTGACCGGCCAGCGCCGCGGCACGCCGCCGTACCGCCGGCGCGAGCTCCGCGTAGGTGACGACACGGAGGCCATCGGTGATCGCGACGCCGGAACGATCCGCGCCGAGCAGATCCAGAACATCGGGTGTGGCTGTCATCGACGTCTATCAGACGCCGTGCGACCACGGAATGCCAGGCGCCGGACCGCAAAGGGGACTTCCGGAATCAGCTGTCCCCCGCGCTAGAGTTGGGACCACGTCGTGTCGGTTCGAGGAGGTCGGCGCAGGTGGCCCAGGGCAAGGATGCCGAGTGCACGCCCGCCGCCGGCGATGCCGAACGTCAGCGCCTGATCGAGGCCGCAAAGCAGGTCCTGCAGCGAAGCGGTTGGTGGGGCTTCAAGGTCGAAGGCGTACTGCGGCAGGCCGGCCTGTCGACCCGCAGTTTCTACCGGCACTTCGAGAAGAAGAACGACCTGCTGGTGGCCCTGCTGGAGGTGGAACTGAGCGGTGCCGCGGCATGGGTTCGCCGCCGTCTGGACGCCGCCGGCACGCCCGCCGACAAGATCATGGCCTACGTTGCGACGACCATCGACATGGCATACCGGGAGGATCTGGCCAGACCGTCCTCGCTGTTCGCCGCGCATTGGCGCGAGCTGTTGTCCGAGTATCCCGATGTCATCGACCGCAGCAACCAGTACTTCATCGCACCACTGGCCGACGCGATCGAGTCGGGTGTCGCGACTGGCCAACTCACCTCGGCCGACCCGCAGGCCGATGCGCGGGCGATCTACTACTTGGTCGCCGGTGTGACTGCCGATCAGGCCTCGCTCGGCGGGGCGACACCGCGCGAGGAGATAGAGCGGATGGTGGTGCCCTTCATCCGGCGCGCGATCGGCATCACCGTCGCGCCGCTGAACTGAAATCTGCGTTCTCACCGGGCCCGCAGATCCGGGCCGCAATTCCGGCCATGCTTAGTGCCAGCCGTCGCCGAGGGAAGGGTGCGCACGCATGAGTCGACAGGGCCGGGTCGCCGGGAAGGTCGTGCTGATCACCGGAGCTGGTCAGGGACAGGGCCGCTCCCACGCTCAGTTGCTCGCCGAGGAGGGGGCGGACATCGTCGCCATCGACGTCTGCAAGCCGTACCCAGAGCGGGTGCGCTACCCGGCCGCCACGGCCGACGATCTCGATGAGACCCGCAAGCTTGTCGAGAAGGCAGGCGGACGGTGCCTGACCATCGAGGCCGACGTGCGCGACGCCGATGCGATGGAGGCGGCCGCGGCTCGGGGCGTCGCGGAGTTCGGCCGGCTCGACGCGGTACTGGCCAACGCCGGTGTGATCACCTTCCATGAGGAAGGCTCTCTCGGCATCACGCCGGAAATCTTCGACCTGGTCATGGACACCAATCTCAAAGGAGTGTTCAACACGATTCGGGCCACCGCGCCACACCTGGTCAAGGCCGGTGGCGGATCGATCGTGTTGACCAGCTCGGTCGCCGGGCTCAAGGGGCAGGTGCCCTACGCCCACTACGTCGCGAGCAAGCACGGGGTCGTCGGCCTGATGAAGGCGTTCGCCAACGAACTTGCCCCGCATCGGATTCGGGTCAACACGATTCACCCGACGGGTGTGGTGACCGCGATGGGCGGCGATCCCGGTGTGCCCGACCTCGCCATGTCGATGCCGCTGTTCGCACTCGGCGCAGCGAACATGCTGCCAGACCTGGACACCCCGCCCGACGCGGAGTACATCCCGGTGCCGGCGTTGATGCCCGGCGAGATCTCCAAGACGGTGCTGTTCCTGCTCTCGGATGATGCCCGCTACATCACCGGCGTCCAGTTGCCGGTCGACGCGGGCAGTACCAACAAGCCCTGAAACCGCGGCTCGGGCGAACCACCAAGCCGAGGCTGGTCAGCGATCACGGCGGTTGCTTCAATCATCACTGGTCCCCGAGGCGGCGACCACACGCGGGAAAGGATTGCATCCGTGCAGGAGGAGTCTCTCGAGCAGTTCCGCGCCCGGGTCCGCAGCTGGTGTGAGCAGAACGTCCCGAAAGGCTGGCGGGACACCCAGGCCGGCGCCGACGACGAATCGCTCATCGCGTTCCAGCGGCAGTGGCGCGAGACGCTGCGGTCAGGCGGCTTCCTCGCGCCGGACTGGCCGAAGGGTCTGGGCGGTTCGGAACTTCCGCTGGCCCAGCAGGCGATCCTCGCCGAGGAACTGTCCCGCGCGGACGCGCCCCGGCTCGGGCTCTACCAGGTCGCCATCTCCAACGCCGCGCCCGCCATCCTGCATTTCGGCACCGAGGAGCAGAAGGGCCGCTTCCTGGGCGGTATCCGGGACGGCGAGGTGTGGTGCCAGGGGTTCTCCGAACCCGACGCCGGGTCGGACCTCGCGTCGCTGTCCACCCGCGCGGAGCGGCGCGGCGACGTCTACGTGCTCAACGGCCAGAAGATCTGGACCAGCTGGGCGATGCACGCCGACTGGTGCTTCCTGCTGGCCCGCACCGACCGGGATGCCCCGAAGCGCCGCGGGATCAGCTTCCTGCTGATGGATATGAAAAGTCCCGGAATTACCGTGCGGCCGATCAAACAGGCCACCGGCGCCGCGGAGTTCTGCGAGCTGTTCCTCAACGACGTCGAGGTCCCCGTCGCCAACCTGCTCGGCCCCGAAAACGCAGGCTGGCAGGTCGCTCAGACCACGCTGGCCTCCGAGCGCGGCGTCGCCATCCTGGAACTCTCGGAGCGGTTGCACCGCAACGGCTTCCAGCGCCTCATCGAGCAGTCGGCCGGCTGGACCTTGGAGGACGGCACGCCGGTGCTGGCCGATCCCGCGGTCCGCGAACACCTGGCAGGTCTGTACGGCGAGGTACAGATCCTGCGGGCGATGTGCCGGCGGCTGATAGAGGCGATCCTGGCCCGGGGTGGCGTTGGCACCGAGGCCTCGATCATCAAGGTGTACTACAGCGAGCTGCTGCAGCGCCTGATGGAGTATGCGACGCAATTGCGCGGGCTGCCCGGGCAGGTCGAGCACCCGCTCCTGCTGTCGGCCGGGTGGGAGACCGGCAACTGGGTCGGCGACTTCATCAACGCGTTCTCGTGGACGATCGCGGGCGGCTCCAACGAGATCCAGCGCAACATCATCGGCGAGCAGCACCTCGGCCTGCCCCGCGAACCGCGCGCACCGGGCGAGAACTGAGGAGGACAGCGGTGACCGATCTCGACGACTTGCGCGAGATGGTGCGCGACGTGTTGGACGAGCGCGCGTCGTCCGAAGCCGCCCGCGCCGTCCTGGACACGCCACACGGCTACGACAACGGGTTGTGGCAGACCGTTGCCGAACTCGACCTGTTGGGCCTGCTGGTGCCCGAGGACTTCGGCGGCGCGGGAGCCGGCCTGGCCGAGATGTCGGTCCTTCTCGAGGAACTCGGTCGTCGAACGGTTCCGCTTCCCGTGGTGGGCAGCGCGGTGCTGGCACCGACGGCACTGCTCGGCGGCGCCGACCGCACGGCTGCGGTCGAACTGTTGCCCGCACTGGTCTCCGGGCAGGAACGGGCCGCCGTCGTCATGGGTGGTGCAGCGGGACAACAGGATCCGGCGACCTGGGCGCTCACCTGGTCCGAACGCGGCGGCCGACGCATTCTCGACGGCGTATCGGGTTTCGTGCTCGACGCGCCGGGAGCCGACCACCTGGTCGTGGTCGCCCGCGGTCCGGAGGGCCTACTGGTCTGCGTGGTGGACGCCGCGGCGGCGACCATCACGCCGATCGCGGCTACCGATCAAACCCGCCGCCTGGCCACGGTGAGCTTCGACGCGGTCGTCGTGCCCGCGGGCCGGGTAGTGGCCCTGGGTGGCGAAGCCGCTGCACCGGTCGCGCGGCTGCAGTCGGTGGCGGCCTTCGCGATGGCGTGCGACGCGCTCGGGGCGGCCGCGCGGGCGACTCAGGAGAGCGCGGAGTACGCGAAGGTGCGCCGGCAGTTCGGCCGCCCGATCGGATCGTTCCAGGCGATCAAGCACATGTGCGCGGACATGGCGGTGGCCGTCGAAACCGGTCGGGCCGCCGTCGGTCTGGCGCTCGATGAACTCGTCACCGGTGATGCGCCGACCGCCGCGGTCTCGACCGCGAAGGCCTACGTCGGCGACGCCGCGGTGCGGGTGTGCACCGACGCCGTGCAGGCACACGGCGGTATCGGATTCACCTGGGAGCACGACGCCCACCTGTGGCTCAAGCGCGCCCTGCTGGACCGGGCACTGTTCGGGTCGTCCTCGTGGCATCGGCGTCGGGTCGCCGACGCGGTGCTGCCGGCCCTCAGCCCGGCCCCGTCAGGTTCTTCTCCAGCCGCCAGCCGGAACGGGCCAGGATGAGCCGGTGCCGGGGACCGGGGACCAGCGGGTCCGCCGTCTCGTACCCCGCGTCGCCGTGCCATAGCACGACACGGCAGTCGTCGAGCACGGTCAGCCGGCTCTCGTAGCTCTCCACCGGGGTGCGCGCGATACCTTCGATGGCCGCGGCGCAGTCGGGGTAGCCGCTCAGGAATCGCAGCGTCATCCAGGTCGGCGGCAGCAGAAGCAGTTCGCGGCGGGCGTTCTCGGCGAGTGCGTCCGCCGGGCGCACCCAACGGTGCTCGGTGATCTCGCCGCCGTCGACGGTGACCTCGGCGGGCTCGGGCGCGCTGCCGAACAGCATCCACGTCGCGAATCGGGTCGGAGCCTCGGGCGCGGGGCTCCACTGCGCCATCGGATGCAGCTCGGCTTCGCCCAGGTCGATTCCGGCCTCCTCGGCCGTCTCACGCGCCGCGGCCCGGCGAGCTGCGTGCAGGCTGTCGACGGTATGCGGCCCGGCATCGGCGGGATCGACACGGCCGCCCGGAAACACCCACGCACCGGCCGCGAATGATGCGCCACGGGTTCGCTTGAGCAGCAAGACTTCCAGTCCGGCCGCACGGTCGCGACCCAGCACCACCGTCGCAGCCGGTACCGCGGGCGTGCTCACCGAGGTGGCATGGCCGGGTCGTGCGGCAGACCGAGGACCTGCTCGGCGATGGTGTTTCGCTGAATCTCCGCGGTGCCGGCGCCGATGGTCGACGCGCGGGTGCGCAGGAAGCCCCACACCCACCGCCCGCCTTGGATGCTGTGGGCGTCGGCGCGCCCCAGTGTTCCGTAGCTGCCCAGCAGATCCACCGCGAATTCGTGGAGATCCTGTTCGAAGGTGGTGATGAACAGCCGCGAGGTCGACGACCCCGGTCCCGGCTCACCCCTGGTCAGGATCGAGTCGATGGTCCGCATTCCCTGGTATCCCATGATCCGGACCCGAATTTCGAAGTCGGCCAGCCTGTCTCGCACCAGGGCGTCTTGGGTGGCGCCCCGGGACCTGGCCAGTTCGATCAGTTCGTCGACCACTCTGCGGTACATTGCCGCCTGGTTCATGGTGCCGGCCGCGCGCTCGTGACCGAGACTGGTCCGTACCAGGCGCCAGCCGTCGTTCTCCGCGCCAATCCGGTTGCTCACCGGCACCCGGACGTCTTCGAAGAAGATCTCGGAGAAGTCGGCGCCGCCGGTGAGATCGCGGAGCGGCCGGATGGTCACCCCGAGTGCGTGCGCGTCGATCAAAAGGTAGGTGATGCCCTTGTTGCGGGACTCGCGCGTCCCGGTGCGTACCAGGGTGAAGATGATGTCGGCGATGTCGGCCGAGGTGTTCCACACCTTCTGCCCGTTGACGATGTAATCGTCACCGTCCCGGCGCGCGGTGGTGCGCAGCGCCGGAAGATCCGATCCCGCTTCGGGTTCGGAGTAGCCCTGTGCCCAGATCGCGTCACCCCGGAGCAGGGCGGGCAGGAACTGCCGCTTCTGCTCCGCGGTGCCGTACATGATGATGGTGGGTCCTGCGATGCCGAGACCGGTTCCCAGCGGGCCGGGCACCCGGGCCCGGGCGTACTCCTCCTGGTAGATGATCTGCCGGCCGAACGGCAGGTCCATGCCGCCGAACTCCCGCGGCCAGCTCGGGCCGGCGAAGCCGGCATCGTAAAGCTTTGCCAGCCAGGCCTTCTGCCACGCAATCCGCTCGCCTGTGTCTTTGGGACGCTTGCCGGGATGGTTGTCGGACAGCCAGGCGCGCAGCAGCGCACGAAACTCCTCGTCGGTGCCGGTCGCCACGGCCCGGGCGCCGGGCAGTCCCGCGTCGCTGATCACTTCGGTCAATGAGGTCGTCCTTTCAGATGCCCACCAGGTCGGCCACCCGCGTGCGGTGCGCCGCCGGTGCCCCGAAAAGCAACTCGGAGGTCTTGGCGCGCTTCAGGTACAGATGTGCGTCGTGCTCCCAGGTGAATCCGATGCCACCGTGGATCTGGATGTTCTCCTTGGCCGCGTGGGTGAAGGCAGTCGAGCAGCACTCCGATACGAGCGCGGCGCAGACCGCGAACTCCTCGTCGGCGTCGGCCGGCAGCGACCCGGCGTAGAGCACGGCGGCTTTGGCCGACTCGATGTCGAGGAGCATGTCGGCGCACTTGTNNTGTGCTTGATCGCCTGGAACGATCCGATCGGCCGGTCGAACTGGACCCGGACCTTGGCGTAGTCGACCGCCATGTCCAGGCAGGCCTGCGCCCCGCCGACCTGTTCGGCGGCCAGAGCGACGGACGCCGTGTCGAGGGCTTTGCGCAGGAACGGCTCGGCGTCCCCGCGGGGCCCAACCCGCCGTGCCGGTGCGCCGTCGAGATCGACGCGGGCCAGTCGCCGGGTGGGATCCAGGGCGTCCAGGCGCGTCCTGATCACACCCTCCGCGTTGCCGTCGACCGCGAACAGGCCGAGACCTCCGCCGGTCCGGGCGATCACGAGCAGCAGGTCCTCGGTGTCACCGTCGATGACGAACATCTTGGTTCCCGACACGGTCCAGACGTCGCTGTCGTCGCATTGTGCGGTGGTGGCGATGTCCTCCAGTCGCCACGAGCCACTCTCGTCGCAGACCGCGACGGTGGCCGTCAACTCACCGGCGGCGATCCCCGGTAGGTACGCGGCGCAGGCGTCGTCGTCACCACTTGCCGAAAGGGTCTGCGCGGCAAGGGCGATGGTCGAGAAGAACGGGGCGGGCAACAGGGCATAGCCCATCTGCTCCAGGACGACCGTGAGTTCGGGTAGTCCGTACCCCGCCCCGCCGTATGGCTCGGGCACGAACAGCGCGTGCAGGCCCAGCTGTTGAGCCATCTGCTGCCACACCGCACGGTCGTAGCCGGATTCCGATTCCATCGCGCGGCGGATCGACTCGCGCGGCGCCCGTTCGGCGAGGAAGCCGCGCACCAGTTCGCGAAGCTCCTCTTGTTCGTCGGTCAGTGTGATGCCCATGAATCCCTCCGGTCAGTCCCCGCCGTCGAGGCTCAGGGCACCTTCCGGGCAGGCCGCGACCCCATTGCGGGCGAGCTGAAGATCACCGGCGGCAACGACCTGCGGCTCGAGGATCGAATAGCCCTCGTCGTCGAGCGGAAAGAGTTCAGGTGCAACGGCATTGCACATGGCGTGCCCCGAACACTTCGACCGATCCAGCGAGATCTTCACGCCCCGTCCTCCTGTTCCTGCGTCAGCACGTTACCGCCGCCGACAGGCCGGTGGAACGTCGCCGCCGGAAACGCAATTTGCAGCAGCGGCGCACACTGCGGGACGAGAAGGGCGAGGCTTATCTCGGCGGTGTTACGGTGATGCAGATCACCGCCGTGGAGGGAGACCGTGGCCGAGATCGGATCGCAGCAGCCGGAGGCCGAGCAGGCGCAAGACGCAGAGCGCCTGCAATTGATGGCTGCGGCCGAACGGGTGCTCGCCCGCGGCGGGTGGTGGGGGTTCAAGCTGGAGAGCGTGCTTCGCGAGGCGCGGCTGTCGACCCGCAGCTTCTACCGTCACTTCGACGGTAAGGAGGCACTGCTCTCGGCTCTGCTGGAGGGCGAACTCCTGGCCATCGCCGACTTCGTGCGGACCGTGACCGATAGTGCGTCCTCCCCCGTCGAACGGGTGTGGCAGTACGTCGGCGCCCTGCTCGACCTGTCCTTCGACCAGCGCATCGTGAAGCCGGCGTCGTTGTTCGCCGGGTACTGGCGCAAGCTGCTGCCCGAACACGCCGAGGTGGTCGACCGCTGCGCGCACGCCCTGACCGCACCGCTCGCCGACGCACTCGATGAGGGTTGCCGCAACGGTGACCTGGTCTGCTCGGACCCGCAGTCCGAGGCGAGAGCCATCTTCTTCCTGATCTCGGGGACCGTTTTCGACCGGCCGATCACCGATGCCGAGGAATCGCGCGCCACGACGGAGCACATCGTGCTGCCGTTCGTGGCCCGCGGCCTGGGGCTGAGGGCTGAGCAGGCGGTCGTGTCGCGTTCCCACGTGGTGAAGGCGACGCCCGTGACGCCACCGGCCGGGCTGGAGTTCACCCTGGCCAAACACGCCTGGGAAGCCGCCGAGTCGCGGAACTGAGCCCTCGCCGCCCGGTCAGCCCTGCAGTGCCTGGTCGACCAGGCGTGCGGCATCGGCCATGTCGGGTGTCTGGCAGGCTGCGACGTATTCGCGCCGCAGCTGCGCGACCAGCTCGGCCACCGACGGGATGTCATCGATCAGATCGATCCCCTGCCCGGCCGACCACAGGTTCTTCCACGGTTTGACGCCACGCGGCAGGTGGGCGTGGCTGATCTTGCCGACCACCGCCTTGGGCAGGTCCGCCGGGTCCAGTCCGACCGCGCGCATCGATTCGGTCATCCAGTTCGCGGCCACCCCGGCGATGTCCGGGGTGTAGAGCAGATCGCTGGACGTGCCCGACACCAGCATGGCCTTGTACTCGGCGGCGGCCAGCGACTCCCGGGTCGCGATGAACCGGGTGCCGAGATAGGACAGATCGGCGCCGAGGATCTCGGCGGCCCGGATAGCCGCACCCGTGCTCACCGCCCCGGCCAGCACGATGATGCCGTCGAACATGGCCCGGATCTTGGGGATGAGCACCAGGTGGCTGATGGTTCCGGAATGCCCGCCGCCGCCCGCGCCGATGCAGATCATTCCGTCGACGCCGGCCTGCACCGCCTTCTCGGCGAAGCGCAGTGAGGTGACGTCGTGCAGGATCAGCCCGCCCCAGTCGTGCACCCGCTTGGCGAGTTCGGCAGGGTTGCCCTGGGCCGAAACGACGACCTCCACGCCGTAGCGCGAGCACAGCTCCAGGTTGGCGGTCAGTTCGTCCTCGTCGAACCTGGTGGCGAGGTTGACCCCGAGCGGGCCGATCCGGGCACCGGGACGCTGCTCGGCGAGGCTGTCGAGCTCACCGCGGATCTGTGCCAGCCACTCGGCGAAAGTGTCCATGGTGCGGGCATTCTGGCGGGGGAGGATGGCCATCACCCCGGCCTTGCATGCCTCGGCCACCAGTTCCGGACCCGATACCAGGAACATCGGCGCGCACACCGCGGGCATGGTCAGTCTGTTGCGGATGCCGTCGTCGAGTGCCACTTCAGCGACCCCCGAACTCCGGTTTGCGGCGCTCGGTGAACGCCCGCAGGCCCTCCTTGAAATCCGCGCTGCGAACGGTGGCCTCGACCGCGGCGGCCTCCTGGCGCAGCGTCTCGCCGAGGTCGTCCGCGGCCGGATTGTTGAGCAGCCGTTTGGTGTAGCCCAGTGAAAAGGTCGGTCCGGCAGCGAGTTCCGCGGCGAGCTCGGTGGCTTTCGCATCGAGATCCGCCGGTGCCAAGGCTTGGTCGATCAGGCCCCACTCGACCGCGGTCGGGGCATCGACGGGTGTGCCGCGGAACAGCATCTGCCGGGCCCGGCGTAGCCCGATGAGGCGGGGCAGCAGGAAGGACCCGCCGCTGTCGACGGAGAACCCACGCTGGCAGAACAGTTCGAGGAAGGTCGCATCGTCAGCCGCGACCGTGAAATCACACACCACCGCCAGGTGCAGGCCCAGCCCGATGCACTTGCCCTGCGCCGCCGCGACGGTGGGCACCGGGCAGTTCCACAGGGCGTCGATCATCCCGTGGGCACCGATGGCCAGCCCCCGGCTCAGGTGCCCGGCAGGCGGTTTGACATCGGCGGCGTTCGCGCTGACCAGATCGGCACCGGTGCAGAAGTGCCTGCCCTCGGCACGGATCAGGATCGCGCGCACCGCAGAGCCGCCGTCGACTTTCAGCACCGCTTCCCGTACCGCCGCACAATCGTTCTGCCGCAGCGCGTTACCCATCTCCGGTCGCCGCAGGGTTATGGTCAGCACGGCGCCGTCGGCGGTGATCTGCACACCGGGGGCCTCAGCCACGCGCGGCCTCCGCGGCGAGTTCGCCGTGCCGCTCGAACATGCGCACCGCATCTCGTTGGAGGTCACGCGGAGTGTCCGGCAGCAGCGCAGCGCCCAGTTCACGGCTGGCCAGCGAGATGGTGGCGTCGGCGTAGGCGGTCGTCTCACCGCGCTGGTTGCACACCTCCACCGAGACGTCCACCAGATTCAGGCCGTCCTCGGCGCGCTTCCCGTCGACCCGACCGGTGATGTATTGAATGTCACCCTGGTAGTTGAACTTTCGGATCTCGTCGTGTTGCCGCAGGACGAATGCCGCGTCACCCATCCAGTCGGTGAGGAAGTGGTGGATCCAGCACTCGCGCAACACCCCGTAGTCGTACGCGCGGGGGTTGCCGATCGCCTTGGCCCACTCCGAATCCCAGTGCACGCGCTGGGCGACGTCGGGCGCGCCGTACTCGTTGTCGATGTAGAACGCCGGGATGCGCATCCGGTTCTTCCACGCCAGGCGGGACGTCTTGAGGCCGTAGGGCACGAACCCGTAGCCGCCGGCGTGGAAGACCACCATGTCGGTGGTGGTCAGCGGCCCCTTGGCCATCGTGCCCATCTGATCCCCCGCGGTGACGTCCTCCCAGTATCTGGGCTCGCCGCCGCGGACCTTCTCCGCGGCATAGACGGCGTCCAGTTCGGCGATGTCGTCCTTGGTGTAGGCCGGGTCGGGGATGTCGCTGTACTTGCCCTTCTCCCGGGCCTTCTTGCGCTCGGTGTAGATCACCAGGGTGCGGTACACGCCGACCACCTCGGCGTGCTGGTTCATCTTGACGTCGCGTAACACCCTGATGACGGATCGTCCGGCGAACTCGGATTCCTTCTCCTCGACGGACTCGAGTCCGGAGAAGCTGTAGATGGTGTCGCCGGGATAGACCGGCCGGTACCACTCCCAGGTGCCGCCGGAAACGAACGCGTGAATCCCCCGGTAGCTGCCGCCGCGCAGTTCCTTGGGCACCTTGTCGCCCCGCAGTGGAGCGTTGAGGACGGCCGCCATGATCTGCGGCGCGATCTGACTGCCCCAGCGGGTGGTCACCCCGTAGGCGGGGTCGGTGTACAGCGGGTTGTCATCGCCGTAGCCATGGGCGAAGTTGCGGATCGCCTCCGGGGTGGCGGTGGAGATCAACTCCTGGTGCTTGGTCGCCGACCAGACACCCAGCGACGCGCGGTCCTTCTCGATGTCGGCGTCGTCGATCTCGGCGGCGGTGGCGGCGGCGAACCTGTCGCTCGTTTGTGTCATGAGTGCTCCCGGTGCTGATTCAGTCGTCACAAGACAACGCCGTACCGGGCCGTCAAAGCAAGCAGAGCGACCCGGTCAGCCGGCAAATCGCGTTCTCACCCGTAACCGGTGCGGCTACCGACCTCCGCCTCGTACCGTCACCAGTGGTCGACATCGCAACGGTGAAGCCGGACTGAAGGAGACGCACGTGCCCGTAAGCCAGGCTGGCGTCGCTGACATCCTGAGCCGGCTGGCCACGGCCGCACCCGCCAGTACCGCCCTGATCGCCGACAGGGTGGACTACACCTTCGCCGAACTGGACGAGGCCGCCGGGCGGCTCGCCGAGCAGCTTCCGCCCGGCACCCGGGTGCTCATCCGGCTGGGCAACACCGCGGCGTCGGTGATGGCGATCCACGCCGCGTGGCGCGCCGGGTGCTCGGTCGTCACGGCGAGCACGATGGTGCCCGAAACGGAGGTGGCGCGCCGGACGGCCGAGACCGGCGCTGCAGCCGTGCTGACCCCCGACGCCGGGCTGACATGCCGGATCGAGCGCACCGGGTCGGTGCGGCCCGCCCCACCCGGTGAGGCGGTGGTCATGTTCACCTCGGGCACCACGGGCACACCCAAGGGCGCATCACTGACGTTCGAAGCGCTGCGGGGAAGCCTGGTCGGCATCGCGTCGGGAACCGGTCTGGACGACAACGGACGGCTACCCAAGATCCCGGCCCGCGGACCCCGATTGGTCCTCATCCCCATCGCCCACATGGGCGGGCTGTTGGGCACGCTGACCGCGTGGTGGCTCGGAAAACCGGTCCTGCTGGCCAGGAAGTTCTCGGCACAGTTGCTCATCGACCTGACACATCGCCATCCGCTCGGGATGTTGCCGCTGACCCCGGCCATGGTGTGGGAGTTGGTGCAACTGGGCGACGACGCCGCGCTGCCCGGTGTCGATCACGGCATCGTGGGCACCGCGGCACTGCCCGAGGCCACTCGGGTCGTGTTCGAGACCAAGTACGGAATCCCGATCCTGCGCAACTACGGGCAGACCGAGTTCGCCGGCGCCATTGCCTTCGAGCGGCCCGACGACGTGAAGGCAGGCCGACGGCCGGCGGGCACGGTCGGACGGATCGCTCCGGGTGTCGAGGTGGCGATCCTCGACGCGGACGGCAATCAGCTGAGGGTCGGCGACATCGGCGAGATCGCAGCGAGGGCGGCCTCGTCGATGTCGGGCTATCTCGACGACAACGGCACGCCCACCCATCCCGGCGCCTGGTTGCGGACCGGTGACGTCGGCAAGGTGGACGCCGACGGCTTCGTCTACGTCGTCGGGCGGGTCCGCGACATGGTGGTGTGCGGTGGTTTCAACGTCTACCCCGCCCAGGTCGAGGCCGCGCTCAACGAACTACCCGAGGTTGCCGACTCGGCGGTGGCCGGGCTGGCCGACGAGCGCCTCGGCGAGGTCCCGGTCGCCGCGGTCGTACTGTCTCCCGGCGCCACCGCCGACGCGGAAGGCATTCGGCGGCAACTGCGTTCGCGGCTGGCCGCCTACGAACTGCCCCGCCGGATCGAGTTCGTGGCCCAGATACCGCGACTCGAGACCGGCAAGGTCGATCGCCCCGGCGTCGCGCGCGTGGTTCAGTCCGCGGCGAACTGACGAATCTGGATACGACGGAAAGGCCGAACCGTGGGACTGCTCACCGGCGTCAGGGTGCTGGAATCCGCGCAGCTGTTCAACGGCGACACCCTCGGGGCGGTGCTGGGTGATCTCGGCGCCGACGTCATCAAGATCGAAAGCCCTTTTCGCGGTGACTATCTGCGTGACTTCCTCGGGCAGGTCACGCCGCACAACAGCCCCGCGCATCTGCAGATCAACAAGAACAAGCGCAGCGTCGCGCTGGATCTGCGGAAAGGTCGGGGCCGTGAGGTGTTCTGGAGACTGCTGGCGACGGCGGATGTGTTCGTCGACGGCAACTCTGCCGACGCAATGGACAAGCTCGGTGTCGGGTACACCGCGCAGCGGGAACGCCGGCCGGAGATCGTGTACTGCCAGTACACCGGCTATGGCGCGACCGGTCCGTACTCGACCATTCCGACGCACGGCCAGATGATGAACGCCGCTGCCGGTGCCACCCCCGTCGTGATGGACGACACCGGCCTGGTCCGGCCCTATCACGGCCCCCAGAACTTCAACGGCATCGCCTCCGGCGGCGAGGGAACCGCGGCCGGAGCCACCTTCGCCGCCCTGCACGTCGCCGCGGCCCTGGTGGCGCGACAGCGGACCGGCGAGGGATGCTACATCGACGTCGCGGCGTCCGAGGCGGTCATCTCCGCGGCCTGGATCGCCGCGACCTACCAACTCAACGACGCGCGGATCTCGGATCGTCGCTCGCTGCCGGCTCCCATCGACCCGAGCGGGACGGCCAGCGCGAAGTACCAGTTCTATCAGACCTCCGACGACCGCTTCGTGCTGTTCTGCTGCATCGAACCGGCTTTCTGGCGCAACTTCTGCCGACTGGTGGACCGCGAGGACCTCATCGACGAATCCGATTCGGGGCCTGTCGACTTCGCCGTGACGGCAGACCAGGACCAGGGCTTGCGCCGGGAGATCCAGAACATCATCGCGACGCGGACCCAGGCGGAATGGACCCGGCTGGCGGCCGAGCACGACCTGGCGATCGGACCCGCGGTGCAGTCCGACGAGCTGCGGACCGACCCACAGCTGTCCGCGCGCGGGGTGTTCATCGACGCCGTCCACCCCGACGCCGGGACGTTCACCCACGTCACGTTGCCCGCTCTGGTGAACGGCAAGCGGTCCACCGAGATTCGCCACCACGCGCCTGCGCTTGGCGAGCAGACCGACGAGATCCTGACCGAGGCGGGGCTCACCACGCGGCAGATCGCCGAGCTTCGGGAATCGGGTGTTGTCGGCGGTTGAGACCGCTACCTGATCGAGCCCCGGGCCCGCAGTTCGGCGATCTTCTCCTCGGTGTATCCGTGTTCGCGCAGCACCGCGTCGGTGTCGGCGCCGAAGCCGGGGGCCAGCCGGTGCGGCGCGACCGCCGCACCGCTCACCCGCACCATCTGAGCCGCCTCCCGGACAGACCTGCCTTCCCCGTCGGGCACCTGTGCGATGCGGCCGATGGCCTGGTTCACCGGGTCGCGATGGAAAGCCGCGTTGTTGCTCTCCGACCGGGGGATCATGGCCGCCACCCCTGCCCGGCGCAGAACCGCAAGCCAGTGCTCGGAGCCGTGCCGGAGCAGAACGTCGCCGACCGCGTCCGCCAGCTCGTAGCCGTTCTCCACGCGCAGATCGTGGGAGGCGAAACGACGGTCGGCAAGGACCTCGATACCCAGGGCCTTCTCCAGTGCCCGAATCTCGTTGTCGCTGAGCGCTACCAGACAGATCCAGCCGTCGTTGGTCTCGTAGAGCCGGTCCAGCGGGCCGATGCCGGTCTGGAGCGGGTCGAGCCGTTCGGCGCCGAGCACCGTGCCGTCGGATGTCCGTACGATGTGGGCGGCGTGCGACATCGTTGCGTTGAGTTGCGGGTTCTCCACGTACCCGCCACCGCCGCCACGGCGCTTGCGCAGCAATGCGATGAGAATGCCGACCGCGCCGGCCAGGCCGTTGCCCGGATCCTCGTTGCCCACCGGCCACATCGGCGGGTTGTACTGTCCGGCAACCTCATAACCCAGTCCGACGTAGCCCGACATCAGTGGCGCGAAGGACTGCCGCATGGCATCTGGACCGGTGGAACCCCAGCCGGGGGCGTACAGGTAGACGACGTCCGGATTGAGCTCGCGCGCATGGTCGTAGCCGAGGCCCACCCGGTCGGCCGCGCCCGGTCGCATGTTGTGCAGCACGACGTCGGCCCACCGGATGAGGCTGTCACGAGCCGGGTGCAGGTCGGGATCCTTGAGTCCCAGCGCGATGGCGCGTTTACCCGCCGAGGCGGACCGGAACGGTCGGGTGATGCCGCGTAACTGATCACCGAGGGTGGTTTCCAGCTTGATCACGTCGGCGCCCAGATCGGCCAGTAGCCTCGAGCTGAACGGTCCGGCGTAGTAGGCGCCCGCGTCGAGAAGTCGCAGCCCGGCCAGCAGCGGCTGGTCATCGGGTGAATTCTCCGGCGAGACAACCGATGTGGCGGGGCCCGGGGGCAGTTGGCCATCGTGTTGACCGACGGCGGGCGCGCCGGCCCGCGGACGATGCTCCGATCCGCGGAATCGGATCGCGGGTGCCACCTGTTGCAGCGTTCCGAGCACGGGGTCGTCGACGGTGACCGCCATCTCATTGTGCCGGACCTGGGGTTCGTCGAAGATCTGACCGGGCCGCAGCTCGGGGATGGCGGCCACGTCGGCGTCCAGCAGACGTTTCAGCCAGACGTCGCGGGGCTGGGTCTCGAAGATGGCCGGGACTTCGTCCAGCACGATCGCCCGCTCCTCGTCGTTGAGCGGCACCCGCATGTCGGATCCGTCCGAGGTGACCGCGATCCGGTCGGCAAGTCCCAACTCGCGGATCAGACGACCGAACGCGCCGACCGCCCCGGTGTGCACCCCGATGTACTCGTCATCGGCACACCGAAACGAGCGGGAGATCAGCTTGATGCTGCCCGGCACCACCGGCGGTGCCGACTTGGCGTCGTCGGCGTCACCCCACATCATGCCGAGGTAGCTCAAGGCCCCGTCGACCAGCGATGTCTGCACATGTCGGCCCCAGCCGTCGAAGGTTCTCCGGTACAGGGCCGCCAGTGATCCGATGACGGCGAGGTAGGCCGCACCGATGCTGGCGAAGGGAACACCCTCATAGATCGGCGGCGGTCGCAGGCCCACCTGCTCGGCGGTCACCCCGACATAGGACTGGACGATCGCCTCGTGGCCCGGGACGTCGGAAAGTGTTCCGTCCTCACCGAATCCCGAAATCGAGGCGTACACCAGGCGCGGAAGCCTCTCGTGCACCCGTGGCCAGTCCACGCCGAGCCGCTCGGCGACACCGGGCCGCCAGCTGGTCAGCAGTAGATCGGCACGAGACGCCATGTCGAAGAGGGTGTCTCGGCCCGCGGCGGTCGTGAGGTCGACCTGGACGCTTCGCTTACCGCGGTTGAACACGGCGTACTCGGTCTTCAGCACATCGCGCAGCGGATCACCGCCCGGGGGTTCCACCCACCACACCTCGGCGCCGTAGTCGGCGAGCAGCCCGGTGGCGCGAGGGCCGGCGATGCCCCGCGCACAGTCGATGACGGTGATCCCGTCGAGCGGACCCGCCACCGCTACCCGCCTTTCACCCGAATGCGTGGTCCCAAATCTAGGAGTGCGCATCGGCCGTCGGTAGGGCCGCGGGTGAAAGTGGCCTTTTCCCGGCGGCCGGCACCGCGCAAATGCGGTTCTGGGCCCAGCGGGGATGAAGCCCGGGCGCGGCGCCCGGCGTCGCGGCAGAATCTCGCCGCATGGACCGCACGATCGGCGTGGGCCAGCTACGGGCGCACACCTGCACCTACATCCAGATGGTGGCCGGCGGTGAAACGTTGCGGGTGCTGCGGCGGGGTCGGCTGGTGGCCCTGATCAAACCGGTCCCCGTCGCGGCGCACGACGCGTGCGAGGCCGGAAGCCTGCCGTCCGATCTGACCCCGGTGAATCTGAGCAGCTTCCGGACGCAGGCCGGCCGCCATCTCGACCATGTGTCGACCGGTTCCCGATTGTGTGTCGTGCACAACGGCAGGCCGGTGGCCGAGGTGACCCGGCCGCTCGGCAGCTGATCGCTGCGCACCCGGTGACTACGGGCAGGTGACCGAGACCTCGAACGGCTTGGTGATCTGCTTGTCGGGATTGTCCTTGTCGTAGCCGATGGCGGTGCCCGTGACGGTGTAGTTGTTCCCGTCCCTGGTCGCTCGGGCTTCCACACCGGGGGCGTGTTCCTGATAGCTCAGGCTGATGTCGTCCACGCTGCCGATGCCGACGGACTGCACCGAAGACGCATCCTCGGACAACGCTATGGAGATGGCCGCGGTGGGTTGAGCGATGAGGATGTTGATGGACCCTCCGGTCACGGAGCACGACACCTCGCCCTTGACGTCCCTGGCCTTCCCGTCGACGGTCAGGGTGGCGCTGCCCTCCGCGGTCTTGGTCTCGGCGGGCGGGGTGACGGCCCCGGGGGCCGGTCCGGCGGTATTCGTCGGGGCGACGGTCGACGACGTCTTGGGTGAACTCGACGGCGTCTTGGGCGAACCACCACCCGAGCAGCCCGTCGGGCCGACGAACAGGGCGATTCCGGTGGCTACCGCGACAATGACGGTGCGCCGCATCACTGACCTCCCGTTCGGACGACAATGGCGCGGTTCACCCGCGCTGCCGGTTGTCTAGATTAACCGGACATACAATTCGCGGCGTCCGGGAACGGTGCCGGGTAAACGGCTCGTCGAATCGGGGTTTCGGACAATGCAGCTGCTGCTGATACGCCACGCCCAACCGTTGGCCAGCGTGGGCGAGGGCAGCAGCGACCCGGCTCTGTCCGAGCTTGGTGTCCAGATGGCCGAGCGGCTGCCTGTGGCGCTGCGCCGTTTCGGCATCACCCGCATCGTCAGCAGCCCCCAACTGCGCGCTCACCAGACCGCGGAGCCGCTCGGTGCGGCCCTCGGGCTGCCGATCGAGACCGACCCGCGCTTCGCCGAGTACGACTTCGGGTTGGACGAGTACGTCCCGGTCGAACAGATGCTCGCCGAGAATCCGGATGCCCTCGCCCGGCTGCTCGACGGGCATCTCCCGGCCGGGGTCGATGAAAACGCTTTCAGGGAAAGGGTTCTCGCCGCGAACGCCGATGTTGCCGCGGCGGCCCAACCCTCCGACCGGGTCGCGGTGTTCACCCACGGCGGGGTGATCAATGTCGTGCTCGGAGACGTTTTGGGTACGCCCGCGTTGTTCCCGTTTCGCATCGACTACGTTTCGGTCAGCCAGGTCGGCTACTACGGGCCGGGAAAAGCGGCGGTCGTCGGCGTCAACAACATCGAGCACGTGTGGGACCTGCTGCCCCGGTTGAGCCGGCGATAGCCGAGCCGCGTCGGCGGGTCAGATCGGGTCGAAACCCGAAACCAGCCAGCGGCCCTTGACCTTGTCCAGCCTGACCCGGACGCTGGACGCGGTGTTGCTGGGAGCGTCCCTGCCCACGGTGACCGTCTGGTCGACGAACACCAACACCACGGCATGGTCGGACGTCGCCGACACCGACGCCGCGGCGGGCACCTGCGCCTTGGCCGAGATCTTCTTCTCCCTGGCACCCGGGATCACCACGTTGGTGACCAGATCGGTGTAGGCGTCGAGGAACGATCCGGTGAGTCGGTCGCGCGCGCCGAGCAATTCCTTTTCGGCGTTGTCGGCCGAATAGCTCAGGATCGCCACCGTGGCGTCGCGGGCGACGCCGACCGATTCGTTCGCGGCGACCTGAGCATCTCGCTTCGAGGAGTACTCCCACCGCAGGAAGCCGGCTCCCAGGGCAAGCAGCAGCGCCAGTGCCGGGAGCAAACCGAAGGCCATGACCCGCGACCAATCGAGGCGTCGACGCGGCGGGGATTCGGGATCCCCGGCGCTCGCCGCCTCGGAGATGTCGGCACCAGGCTCGGCGGCATCCTCGAGGTCCCCGGCGGTGCCGGGGTCGGGCTTGTCATCGGTCATGGGACGAAATCCACCTTCGCTACCTTGGCCTCGTCGCCGAACTTCTGGATGTTCAACCGCATCCGCCAGAACCGCGGCGGCTGCGGCCCGGGCGAGGCCGTGTTCGTCGTCGTGACGGAAACCGCCACCAGCACCTGACCCTCGTCCCCCTTGACCGACTCCAGGCCCGCCTCGGTGATCGTGCCCACCGACTTGGCCCGGGTCTTCTTGACCACCTCGATGAAGGGCCCGGACCGCTTCTCGAAGTCGTCGTAGAACTCGCCGGTCGCGGAGTCGAGGATGCGCTTCACGTCGTCATCGGCATGCTCGAAGTCGATCGTGGTGAGGTTGACCGCGCCCTGCTTGCCGACCTGCACGAACAGCGCCCGCAGTTGCTCGGCCTGCCTGGCCTGATGGGCTCGGTAACCGAGCCAGCCACACAGGGCGCCGAGACCGAGCACCACCACCAGACCGATGATCGTGGCAAGCCGCACCGGCGAGGCATCGCTCAGGGGCAGCCGCCGGGCAGCGGCAGGGAGCGGCACCACCACGGCGCCATCGACAGCATCAGCGGCCGCGCCGGTATCCGGATCGGTGCTTGACTCTTCGACGACCTCGTCGTCGGTCATAGTTGCTCCTCTGCACGTGGGCGCGGCAGCCCGATCGGTCACGCTACCGGTTAACGCCAGCCGGCCAGCCGGGACCGCATTCTCAGCGACCGGGTGCACTCGCCGATCGGTTGGAGTACTGCCGGTGCAGATGGCTGAGGAATCGGTCTACCGCGGCAACGGTCGCCGCGGTGCGCACCGACGGCAACGCCTCCCACATGTGCTGAGCGCCGGGCAGTTCCGCATACACCACCGGCTGCCCGGAGACCGCACGTAGCCGGTCGGCGAACGCCTCTGCCTGCCTTGCCGATACGAAGGTGTCGATGTCGCCGTGCAGGATGAAGAAGGGCGGCGCATCCGGGTTGAGCCATGACGTCGGGCAGCCCTGCTCCCAGGTCTGCCGCGCCCGGTCCGGCGGAACACCGATGACGATCCTGGTCAGGAACGCCTCCTGTTCGGGCGGGCTGTGCCCGAGCCGGCCGAGCAGGTCGTAC
>JAGQTW010000245.1 GCA_020438785.1 Mycobacterium sp.
TTCCAGGCCACCAACGCCGCCACCGACCGCGCCCCGGTGGCCCCGCACAACTCATCACGGTCCATCTCCGCCACGATGTCCACGATGCGCCCATCGATGGCGTTGCGCTGCCCGGCCAACTCCGCCAACTGCTCGAACAACACCTCAAGACGCTGGTCCGGCGCGAGCGACGTGGACGACAAGGACATGACCCCATCATGACAGCGGGCACCGACAAATCTCGGCTTGCCGCCAAGCCACCAGCGGCGACAGCGCGACGCTGCGGTCAGATCTTCAGATAGCCCTTGTCGGCGGGTACCTGGGCCGCGGTCAGCAGGTACGAGGCGTCGCTGGCCAGGAACAGCACCACCTCGCTGACCTGCTCCGGCGGCGTGAGCGACTCGGTGGGTAGCGCGCCCGGGGAGAAGCTGTAGACGTAGTGCGGGTACTTCTGGAACGTCTCGTACATCGAAAGGTCGTTGCCCAGCGCGGTGTCGACACCGTAGGTGTGGATGGAGTTGACCCGGATGTTGTACTCGCCCAACTCGATCGCCAGCGAGTTGGTCAGCCCGACCACCCCGAACTTGCTGGCGCAGTAGTGCCCGGCGCCGGGTACCGCCTTGATCCCGGCGGCCGAACTCGTCACGATGATCGACCCGCCGTTGCCCGCTTCGATCATCGCGGGCACGGTCGCCTTGGCGGTGTTCCAAACCCCGGTCAGGTTGATGTCGATGATCTCCTGCCACTGTTCGGCGGGGATCTCCCAGGCCCGGCCCCAACTCATCACACCGGCGTTGGCGACCACGATGTCCAGGCGGCCGAATTGCTCGACGGCGCTGGCGATTACGCGCTGCTGGCCGGCCAGGTCGCGGACGTCGACGCGGTCGGCGTAGATCTTGGCGCCCTCGTCCTCGACCAGGCGGACGGTCTCGGCCAGGTCCTCGGGTTCAGCGTGGGCGTAGCCGATGTGGGCCCCGACCGGCCCGCAGGCGTCGATGGTGACGATGGTCGCCCCGGCGCGGGCCAGTCGGACGCAGTGTGCACGGCCCTGGCCGCGGGCGCCGCCGGTGACATAGGCGACCCTGCCCTCCAGCGAGCGGGCGGCCGGGGCGGTCATGCGGGCATCACCGCGGTCGCCGCGGCGGTGTGTTCGGTCTGCTCGGACGGTGCTGGCACGGCGCAACCCTACGTCGGCGGAAGGGCCGGTTGACCGGAATGCGGCATGTCGGGGCCGGGTCCCGCTCAGCCCGGCCCGAACCTGTCCCGGCCGGTGTCCGGATCGTGGTACCAGCCACCGGCCGCCTGCGTTCCGCCGTCGACGTGGATGGTCTGGCCGGTGATGTAGCGGGCCAGGTCCGAGGCCAGGAAGACTGCGGCACCGGCGATGTCGTCGACGTTGCCGAGTCGGCCCAGCGGCACCGCCTGGCTTAGCTCGGGCCGCATCCCGTCCGGGGAGAGTGCCTGCAGCCCCTCGGTGACTGTGATGTCGGGGGCGATCGCGTTGACGCGGATGCCGTGGCGCGCCAGTTCGAATGCCGCCGTGCGCGTGTAGTTGATCACGCCGGCCTTGGCGGCGGCGTAGGCCGCGTAGCCGGGTGCGGCGCGCACGCCTTCGATTGAGGTCAGCGAGATCACGCTGCCGCCGCGCCCGTCGGCGACGAGTTGTCGCGCGACCCGTTGGGTGCACAGCAGCACGTGCCGAAGGTTGGCCCGGTACAACGCATCCCAACCGTTCTGTGCGGTGTCGAGCAGCGGAGAGGCGAAGACCCCGCCTGCGTTGTTCACCAGGATGCTCACCGGCCCGAGTTCCGCGGTCGTCCGCGCCAGGGCGGCGTCGACCTGCTCGGCCTCGCGCACATCGGTGACGATGCCGAGCGCGCCGAGGCCGGCCGCGGTGGCCGCACAGGTCTGCGGATCCCGCTCCCAGATCGCCACTTTCGCGCCGAATTGTGCCATGCCGGAAGCGATTCCCCGGCCGATGCCGGCGCCGCCGCCGGTGATGACGGCGACCCGGCCGTTCAACATGATGTCCGACGGAGCGATGCCCACCGGCTAGCCGACCCGGTCGGCCGCGGGTGCCAGCACGTCGTCGGCGAAGCGGGCGATGCCGTCGAGGGCCTCGCTGGTGCGCCGCCACGGCATGACGATCAGCCGGTCGATACCGGCGTCGCCGGCGCGCTGCAGATCGTCGGGGGTGTCGGCCGGTGCCGCGGTGGTGACCTCGGGTCGGCCCGATCGGCCGTGCTCGTCCCAGAGTTCCGAAAGCCGCTGCAGCGAGCCGGGAATCTGCCCGAGAGTGTGGTTCATCGGAATCCACCCGGCACCGAAGCGGGCGGTCCGCCGCAGCGCGGGCAGGCCGTCGCCGCCGACGTGCACCGGCGGGCCGCCCGGCTGAACGGGTTTGGGCTCGAAGGCCACGGCGTCGAAGTCGAAGAACCGGCCGTGGTGCTCGACGGTCGGCTCGGTCCACAGCGCCCGGCACACTTGCAGGGCCTCGTCCACCCGGGCACCGCGGGTGGCGAAATCCAGACCGGCGGCGTCCCACTCCTCACGCAGCCAACTGGCGCCGATACCGAACTCGAACCGTCCGGCGCTGACGACGTCGAGCGTCGTCGCGGCGCGGGCACTGACGAACGGGTGGCGCAGCCCGATGTTGTAGACGTAGGTGCCGAACCGGATGGTGCTGGTCTGCCCGGCCAGGTAGGCGAGAAAGGTGATCGCGTCATACATCGGCGTCTGCGGCGGGATCGGCGGGTGGTCGGCGCCGTGGTGTGGACTGCCGGACATCGCCGCCGGCAGGACCAGATGCTCGGGCAGCCACACCGATTCGAAGCCGAGTTCCTCGGCACGGACCGTGAGGTCCCGCCACAGACCCGGGTGCACCCCACCGAGCGGGATTCCGATCTTCACAGCCCGGATGTTACGCAGCGGCCGGCGGCTTCGGAAGTGCTGCTCTTGCCGGGGGAGAGCGTGATTCTGCACTGGCGGCCCAGTAGCGTTTGGCCCATGACGGCGAGCAGGCTCACGGTCCGCTACGCCGCCGCTCTGGCGCTGTCACAGCTGCTCGCAGCGGTCGAACTCACCGTTCTGGTGATACCGATGCGCAACGAGTTGGTCCCCGATGCCGCCGGTGTGTTCGGCCGGCACACGTTCGTCGCCGCCGCGGTCCTCGCCGTCGTCAGCGTCGCCGCGGTCATCGGTTACGCCGTCGCCGTCGTCGACCGCAAACTGCGGTGGTTCACCGCCGGACAGGTACCCACCGCGGCCGAGCGCCAGTTCGTCCGGCGGCTACTGCGTCACCAGTCGGCGCTGCTCGCGACCATCTGGACGGTCAGCGGGCTTGTGCTGTTCGCCGTCAACCGCGACGGCGGCCCGGAGGCGGCTTGGCTGATCGCGATGTCCATGCTCTTCGGCGCGTCGACATCGATGGGCGCGGCGCTGCTGCTGATCCAGCGCCCGATGCGACCGATCGTCGCCGCCGCCACCAGCCGCACCGGGCGCGACACCGCACCCGGAGTGATGACGCGGCTGATGCTGATGTGGCTGATGACAAGTGCTCTGCCCGCGATCGGCATCGCCGTGGTGGTCGTCATGCACACGCACGGCTGGATCATTGAGAAGACCGCCAACATCGAGATCCCGGTGGTCGTGCTGTCACTGATCTCGGTCCTGGTCGGCCTGCGCGGGATGATGATCGTCGCGGTGTCGATCTCCGATCCGGTGCGCGACGTCGTCGACGCCATGGCCAAGGTCGAGCACGGCGATATTCACACCGAAGTCGACGTCTACGAACGGTCCGAGATCGGACGGCTGCAGAACGGGTTCAACCGGATGGTCGCCGGACTCGCCGAACGCGACCGGCTGCGCGATCTGTTCGGCCGGCATGTCGGCCCGGACGTCGCGCGCCGGGCGTTGTCCGAGACCGGCCTGGTGGCCGGCGAGGTGCGCGACGTGGCGGTGCTCTACGTCGACCTGGTCGGCTCCAGCCAGCTGACCCAGAGCCGGTCACCGGCCGAGGTGGCCGAGGTGCTCAACGAGTTCTTCGAGATCGTCGTCGCCGCCGTCGACGACCGACAGGGCTTGATCAACAAGTTCGAGGGCGATGCGGCACTCGCGGTCTTCGGGGCGCCACTGCCCAGCGCGGACCCGGAGTCCGAAGCGCTGGCCACCGCTCGCGTGCTGGCCGCGAGACTGCGCGGACTGCCGATGGTGGACTTCGGCATCGGGGTGTCGGCCGGGCCGGTGTTCGCCGGCAATATCGGCGCCGAGCACCGTTACGAGTACACCGTCATCGGCGACGCGGTGAACGAGGCCGCGCGGCTGGCCGACCGGGCCAAGTCCACCCCGCAGCGCGCGCTGTGCTCAGTGGCGGCGCTGTTGGCCGCCGGCGCGACCGAGCGGGTGCAGTGGACCGAATGCGGTTCGGAGACCCTGCGCGGCCGCCTGGAGCCGACGCGGATGGCGGCGCCCGCCGGCTAGGGCTTTTTCCGCCGTTCCCTTGTGCGTCGCCGGTGGTCGGGGGAATGGTGGAACCACACCCGATCGGCGCGCTGCGCGCGCCAGGAGGCACGTCATGGCCGACAAGGCGAACACTTCCCCGGCGGGGGCGCGAACCGTCTCCGCCGTCGACAGTCCCGCGGCGATCCGCAATGTCGTTCTGGTCGGCCCGTCCGGCGCCGGCAAGACCACCCTCGTCGAGGCACTGCTGGTGGCCTCGGGTGTGCTGTCGCGGGCGGGTTCGGTCGAGGACGGAAGCACCGTGTGTGACTTCGACGAGGCGGCCATCCGCCAACAGCGTTCGATCGGCCTGGCGCTGGCGCCCGTCCCGCACGAGGGCGTCAAGGTCAACCTGATCGACACCCCCGGCTACGCCGACTTCGTCGGTGAACTGCGGGCCGGACTGCGGGCCGCCGACTGCGCGCTGTTCGTGATCGCCGCCAACGAGGGCGTCGACGAGCCGACCCGCGCGCTGTGGCACGAGTGCGACGAGGTGGGCATGCCGCGTGCCGTGGTGATCACCAAGCTGGACCACGCCCGGGCCAACTATGCCAACGCGCTGACGGCAGCGCAGGCCGCGTTCGGGGAAAAGGTTCTGCCCCTGTACCTTCCGACCGCCAACGGGTTGGTCGGGCTGCTCTCGCAGAACCAGTACGACTACCGGGACGGCACCCGCACCGTCCATCCGCCGGATGACACCTACACCGCGGAACTCGGCGAGCACCGCGGCGGCTTGATCGAGGGGATCATCGAGGAGTCGGAGGACGAGTCGCTGATGGAGCGCTACCTCGGCGGCGAGCCCATCGACGAGGCCGTCCTGATCGCCGACCTCGAGAAGGCCGTCGCCCACGGCTCGTTCTTCCCGGTGATCCCGGTGTGCAGCGGCACCGGCGTGGGCACCGTGGAACTGCTGGAGGTGGCCGCCCGCGGCTTCCCGTCCCCGCCCGAGCATGCGTTGCCGGAGGTCTACAACCCCCATGGCGTCGCCCGCGCCGACCTGGCCTGCGACCCGGCCGGACCGCTGCTGGCCGAGGTGGTCAAGACGACATCGGATCCCTACGTCGGCAGGGTCAGTCTGGTCCGGGTGTTCTCCGGAACCGTGCGGCCCGACACCACAGTGCATGTGTCGGGCCATTTTTCGGCCTTCTTCGCTTCCACCCACGCCGACCACGACGAGGACGAACGCGTCGGCACGCTGTCCTTTCCGCTGGGCAAGCAGCAGCGTCCCGCCCAGCAAGTCATCGCCGGGGACATCTGCGCGATCGGCAGGCTCAGCCGCGCCGAGACCGGAGACACGCTATCGGACAAGGCCGATCCGCTGTTGCTCAAGCCGTGGACGATGCCGACGCCGCTGCTGCCGGTCGCGATCCAGGCCCGCGCCAAGACCGACGAGGACAGACTTTCGGTGGGCCTGCAACGGCTGGCCGCCGAGGATCCGACGCTGCGGATCGAGCAGAACCCGGAGACCCACCAGATCGTGCTGTGGTGCATGGGCGAGGCGCACGCCGGTGTGGTGCTCGACGCGCTGGCGAACCGGTACGGGGTGAACGTCGACACCATCGACGTGCGAATCCCGTTGCGGGAGACCTTCGGCGGCCCGTCGAAGGGGCACGGCCGGCACGTCAAGCAGTCCGGTGGCCACGGGCAGTACGCGGTGTGTGACATCGAGGTGGAACCGCTGCCGCAGGGCTCCGGGTTCGAGTTCGTCGACAGGGTGGTCGGTGGCGCGGTCCCGCGGCAGTTCATTCCCAGCGTGGAGAAGGGCGTGCGGGCACAGATGGACAAGGGTGTGCACGCCGGCTACCCGGTGGTGGACATCCGGGTGACGTTGGTCGACGGCAAGGCGCACAGCGTCGACTCCTCGGACATGGCCTTCCAGATGGCCGGCGGGCTGGCCCTGCGGGAGGCGGCCGCGGCCACCCGGATCAACCTGCTCGAGCCGGTGGATCTGGTCACCGTGCGGGTGCCGGACGAATTCGTCGGTGCGGTGCTGGGCGACCTGTCCGCGCGCCGTGGCCACGTACTCGGCACCGAACAGGCCGATGAGAGCCACACCGTGATCGACGCCGAGGTGCCCCAGGTCGCGCTGACCCGCTACGCGATCGACCTGCGCAGCCTGACCCATGGGGCGGCGACGTTCACCCGAATGTTCGCCCGGTATGAACCGATGCCGGAATCGGCGGCGGCGAAGGTGCAGGGCTGAGCGGCCGGTAACGTGCTGGCGCATGACGGCGCCACGATCACTGCGGGAGCTCTTCGAACAACTGGGCCTGCGCGAGGTGCCCGCCGACGACGGCACGTTCGTGATGGAGATGCCGGTCGACGAACGCACCACGAACACCGCCGGCGGGCTGCAGGGTGGGCTGATCGCCACCATGGCCGACGTCGCAGCCGGCCAGCTGGCCTCGCGGGCAACGCCGTTCGGGTTCGGGATCGCCACCACCGACCTGTTCGTGCGCTATCTGCGGCCGATCAAGGTCGGTCCCGCGCGCGCGGTGGCCAAGATCCTGCGCACCGGTAAGCGGTCGGTGGTGGTCCAGGTCGACATCCACCGCGGCGACGACAACGAGCTCGCCGCGACCGCCACCATCAACTTCGCGGCGGTGTGAGGGTCGAATTCAGCCAGCTGGCAATGTGTTCGGCGACGGCCTGCCAGCCGGGTTCCAGCATCATGTCGTGGCCGAGGCCCGGGAAGATCTCTGCCTCGGTCCGGTACGCGCGGGCGGTTGCTTCGACTTCGTCGACGGTGAAGACGCCGTCCTGCTCAGCACCCAACACCAACATCGGTGAACTCACCTCTTCTGGTCTGGGCAGGTGGCGAAATGTCATGTCCACAAAGATCGCCCGTCTACTCTCCTGCTGAAATCGCTTTCCGTACCCCACCACCAGCGCTTCCGGAGTCGCGGGCGAGAACATGGATTGACGGGCTCGGGCAGGAGTGTCGAGGGCCGCCATCGTGCTCCCGGTGAATCCGGCACGTACGTTCGGCCACGGATTTTGCTTGAGGGCGCGAACGACCGCCGCGCGGGTACCTTGCGGGGGTACCGCCGCGAGCAGGACGCCCGCCGCCGCCGGTTGGTTTTCCAGATACTTCTGCACGACGAGGCCGCCCATCGAGTGCCCGATCACCACGGGTGGCGTGGGCAAGGTTTCGGCGACCGTTCGGACGTCGTCGACGTAGTCGGCGATCGAAAGCCTGCCCAGCTTCTTGTCGGTGGCGCTGTTGCCATGGCCGCGCAGGCTGAGCGCCAGTGCGCGATAGCCGTTGTCGGCGAAGAAGTCCAGGAAATGCTCGTCCCAACACCACGCACCGTGCCAGGCGCCATGCACGAACAGCAGTGGCGGCTCGCCGGGGCGGCCGCTCCCCTTGTCGATGACCTCCAGCACAACGTCCCCGCCCTCGAGTGAGCAACTGGGCCGGAGCTTACGTCGATCGCGAACGCCCGCGTGGTGTTTCCATCCGCAATCAGATCGCGCGCGCCGTTAGGCTCCCGACATGCGGCGCCGCTGGAAGTCCATCCTCGCGTGGGCGGCCCTGGTGGTCTTCGTCTACGGGGGTGTCACCGTGCTGGTCGCTGTCCTGCACCCGCAGGGCAAGCAGGACCCCCGCGGCATTCCCATCGCCCTGTTCGCGCTCGCCTCGGCACTGACCGGCATCGCGGTCCTGCTGCGCCGCCGACGCTGAGCCCCGCTGCTACGACTGCCAGCGCTCCACCAACTGCGCCCAGCGCCGCGAGATGGTCTTGTCCATCTCGTCGCGCCGCCTGCGGGTGTTGACGTCGTCGGGGTCGATCCCACCGATCGCCAACTGGGCGACCTCCTCGAGCTCGTCACGCGCCAAACCGAATTCGAGAAGCGCCTCGAGGTCGTGCTCGGTGTCCAGCTCGTCGGGCAGTGTGGAGCGCGCCAGCAGCACCGCCGCGTTCTCCTCGCCGACCTCCAGCAGCATGGCGACCAGGCCGGCCTTCTCGACCTTCACACCGGCCGGCGCACCGACAGCTCGATGCCGTTGTCGCGCATGACCGTCCGGCACTGCTCGGGTGTGTAGTCGAAGTTCTCCAGGTCCTTGATGTAGGCCGCAGGCTCGGCCAGGCCCTCCACGTGTGGGTAGTCCGAGCCCATGATGATGCGCTCGACGCCGACCAGCTTGAGCAGGCTGGCCAACTCGTCCTCGTAGAACGGGGACACCCAGACATGGCGTTTGAAGGTCTCCCGCGGGTCCTCCTGGTAGATGAACGGGATCTGGCCGTAGGACTTGGTCAGCTTCTCGAACAGGTGGAACACCCACCCCGAGCCACTCTCGATGCAGGCCATCCGCAGGTTCGGGAA
>JAGQTW010000246.1 GCA_020438785.1 Mycobacterium sp.
CCGGTGCGCAGTGCCTCGTCAAGGTTCAGATCCGACGCCCCGGACCGATACGGTGAGCAGGTGAGCACCGCCTCCACCGCCCCGGGCCGAGTCAGCGGATTCGTCCGCTGGGTCGCCCGCACGCCGTGGCCGGTGTTCTCGCTGGGCATGCTGCAGGCCGACATCATCGGCGCCCTGTTGGTGCTGGGGTTCCTGCGGTTCGGGCTGCCGCCCGCCGACCGGATCATGCTGCAGGATCTGCCGACGCTGAACCTCACCATCTTCCTGAGCTACCTGTTCGTCTCGTTCGGGATCGGCGCGTTCATCAGCCTCAAGCTGCTGGTCCCGGTGTTCCGGTGGCAGCGCCGCGACGCGCTGCTGTCCGACGACGACCCGGCGGCCACCGAGGCCGCCCGGCTGCGTGCCCTGCGGATGCCCACCTACCGCTCGATGATCAGCATGACCAACTGGGTGTTGGGTGCGGTGGTGTTCATCGCCGCCAGCTGGCCGGTCGCCAGCCATGCCGCGCCGGTGCTGGGCGTGGCCACGCTGCTGGGCGCGACCGCCACCTCGATCATCGGCTACCTGCAGGCCGAGCGGGTGCTGCGACCGGTCGCCGTGGCCGCGCTGCGGGGCGGGGTACCGGAGAAGTTCCGCCGGCCGGGCGTGGTCCAGCGCCTGGTGCTCACCTGGCTGCTGTCCACGGGCGTTCCCCTGCTGGCCATCGTGCTGTCCATCGTCGCCAACAAGTTCTCCCTGCTGCAGGGCTCAGCGGACAGTTACTTCACCCCGATCCTGCTGATGGCCGTCGCCGCGCTGCTGATCGGGTTGGCCGGCAATGTGCTGTCGGCGATGTCGATCGCCGACCCGTTGCGCCAGCTGCGCTGGGCGCTCGGCGAGGTCCAGCGCGGTAACTACAACGCGCACATGCAGATCTACGACGCCAGCGAGCTGGGCATGCTGCAGGCGGGCTTCAACGACATGGTGCGCGACCTGTCCGAGCGGCAGCGGCTGCGTGACCTGTTCGGCCGCTACGTCGGCGAGGACGTGGCCCGCCGGGCCCTGGAGCGGGGCACCGAGCTGGGTGGCCAGGAGCGCGACGTCGCGGTGCTTTTCGTCGACCTGGTCGGCTCCACCGAGCTGGCGGCCACCCGCCCGCCGAGCGAGGTGGTGGGGCTGCTCAACGAGTTCTTCCGGGTCGTGGTCGAGACGGTCAAGAAGCACGGCGGTTTCGTCAACAAGTTCCAGGGCGACGCCGCGCTGTGCATCTTCGGGGCGCCGATCGAGCACCCGGACGCCTCCGGGGCGGCGCTGGCCGCCGCCCGGGAGCTGCACGACGAGCTGGTGGAGGTGCTGGGCGCGACCGACTTCGGGATCGGCGTCTCCGCGGGCCGCGCCATCGCCGGTCACATCGGCGCGCAGGCCCGCTTCGAGTACACGGTGATCGGCGACCCGGTGAACGAGGCCGCCCGGCTCACCGAACTCGCCAAGCTCGAGGGCGGCCACGTGGTGGCCTCGGCCATCGCGGTCAGCGGGGCCCTCGACGCCGAGGCGCTGTGCTGGGACGTCGGGGAGATCGTGGAGCTTCGGGGCCGCGCGGCGCCCACCCAGCTGGCTCGCCCGTCGAAGCTTGCGGTGCCCAGCGCGCCGAGCGAAATCCCCAGCGAGGTCTGACTAGCCGCGTTTGGCGGCCTTCTTGGCCGGCGCCTTCTTGCGCACCACCTTCTTGGTGGTGCGTTTGGCCACCGGGCCGCGGGCCCGGCGCTCGGCGAGCAGTTCGGAGGCCCGCTCGTCGGTGATGCTCAGCACGTCGTCACCCTTGCGCAGGCTCGCGTTGGTCTCGCCGTCGGTCACGTACGGCCCGAACCGGCCGTCCTTGATCACCATCGGCTTGCCGGAGGCCTGGTCGACGCCGAGTTCGCGGAGCGGCGGCGTCGCGGCGCCCTGGCGGCCCCGGCGCTTGGGCTCGGCGTAGATCTTCAGCGCCTCCTCCAGGGTGACGTCGAAGAGTTGCTCCTCGGTGGCCAGCGAGCGGGAGTCGGTGCCGCGCTTGAGGTATGGGCCGTAGCGACCGTTCTGCGCGGTGATCTCCTCGCCGGACTGCGGGTCCACCCCGACGACCCGCGGAAGTGACAGCAGCCGCAGCGCGTCCTCGAGGGTGACGGTCTGCAAGTCCATCGAGCGGAACAGCGAACCGGTCCGCGGCTTGGGCCCGGTCGGCTTCTTGCCCTTCTTGGCGGCGACGCCGTCGCCGTCGTCACCGCCGGAGTCCGGCGGCGGGGGCAGCACCTCGGTCACGTACGGCCCGTAGCGGCCGTCCTTGGCGACGATCTCGTGGCCGGTCGCCGGGTCGACGCCGAGCACGCGGCCCTCCTGCGGTGTGGCGAAAAGGGTTTCGGCCAGCTCGAGGGTCAACTCGTCCGGGGTGATCTCGTCGGACAGGTTGGCGCGCTGCGGTGTCGGTTCACCGTCGTCGCCGGTGATCATCCGCTCCAGGTACGGCCCGTTCTTGCCGACCCGCACCACGATCGCGCGGCCGTGCTCGTCGTCGAACAGCTTGATGGAGTTGACTTCCCGGGCGTCGATACCTTCGAGGTTCACCCCGACCAGCTTCTTGAGCCCACCGGCGCGGGCGATGGAGTGCGCCACCCCGTGCTCGCCGCCGAAGTAGAAGTTGGACAGCCAATTGTCGCGTCGCTCATGGCCGTTGGCGATCTCGTCGAGCTCGTCCTCCATGGCGGCGGTGAAGTCGTAGTCCACCAGCCGGCCGAAGTGCTGTTCGAGCAGGCCGGTGACGGCGAACGCCACCCAGGACGGCACCAGCGCGCTGCCCTTCTTGTGCACGTAGCCGCGGTCCTGGATGGTCTTGATGATCGACGAGTACGTCGACGGGCGGCCGATGCCGAGTTCCTCGAGGGCCTTGATCAGCGAGGCCTCGGTGTAGCGGGCCGGCGGGTTGGTGGTGTGCCCGTCGGCGGTCAGCCGGTTGGCGGCCACCCGCTGGCCCTGCCGCAGTTCGGGCAGCCGGCTCTCGGCGTCGTCGGCCTCGCCGCCGGCGAGTTCGTCGACGGTCTCGACGTAGGCCTTGAGAAAGCCGGGGAAGGTGATGGTGCGGCCGCTGGCGGTGAAGGTGGCCTCGCGGCCGTCGGCGGCGGTCCCGGCGATCCGCAGGCTCAGCGTGGTGCCGCGCGCGTCGGCCATCTGCGAGGCCACCGTGCGCTGCCAGATCAGCTCGTAGAGCCGGAACTCGTCACCGTCGAGCTCGCGATGCAGCGCGCCGGGGGTGGCGAAGGTGTCGCCGGCCGGCCGGATGGCCTCGTGTGCCTCCTGGGCGTTCTTGACCTTGCGGGTGTACTGCCGCGGCGACGGGTGGACGTACTCCTCGCCGTAGAGCTGGGCCGCCTGGGTGCGCGCGGCGGTGATCGCCGACTGCGACAGCGTGGTCGAGTCGGTGCGCATATAGGTGATGTGGCCATTCTCGTACAGCCGCTGCGCGACGCTCATCGTGCGCTCGGAGCTGAACCGCAGCTTGCGGCCGGCCTCCTGCTGCAGCGTCGAGGTCATGAAGGGCGGATAGGGCCGCCGGGTGTAGGGCTTCTCCTCCACCGAGGCGACGGTCAGTTCGGCGCCCTGCAGGCCGGTGGCCAGCGTCCCGGCCGCCGTCTCGTCGAGGACCAGCACCTCGTCGGGCTTGCGCAGCACGCCCAGGGAGTCGAAGTCGCGGCCGGCGGCCACCCGCTTGCCGTCGACGGCAACCAGCCGGGCGGTGAACAGCGGGGGCTGCGCGGCGGGGTCGGACACGCTGGCGTCGAGCTCGGCGATGATGTCCCAGTACGAGGCGCTGCGGAACGCCATCCGGTCGCGTTCGCGCTGGACGATGATCCGCGTCGCCACCGACTGCACGCGGCCCGCCGACAGCTTCGGGGCGACCTTCTTCCACAGCACCGGGCTGACCTCGTAGCCGTACAGCCGGTCCAGGATGCGCCGGGTCTCCTGCGCGTCGACCAGGTCGTTATCCAGGTCGCGCGGATGCTCGGCGGCGGCCCGGATGGCCGGTTCGGTGATCTCGTGGAACACCATCCGCTTGACCGGGATCCGCGGCTTGAGCGTCTCCAGCAGGTGCCAGGCGATGGCCTCGCCCTCCCGGTCACCGTCGGTGGCCAGATAGAGCTCGTCGACATCTTTCAGCAGACCCTTGAGCTCGCTGACGGTGCTCTTCTTCTCCGGGCTGATGATGTAGAGCGGTTCGAAGTTCTCCTCGACGTTGACGCCCAGCCGGGCCCACGGCTCCGATTTGTACTTCGCGGGCACGTCGGCGGCGTTGCGGGGCAGGTCGCGGATGTGGCCGCGGGAGGACTCGACGATGTAGTTGGACCCCAGGTAACCGGCGATTTTGCGCGCCTTGGTGGGCGACTCGACGATGACGAGCCGTCGGACCCGGCCATTGCCGCCGCCGCTGTCGCGGGTTTCCTCGTCAGCCAACTGCGCTTACGCTCCACTTCTGTCTCGCCCACGGGTACCCCCGGGTCCGCAGGCAACTGACAATTTCGCACCCCGGACGTGCAGACGCAAACCGGCCCCCCGGCCACAACATGTCAGATCCGGGGCCACGCGGACAACGCCTCGATCTCGTCCGGAGGTTCCCCCACGTTCTCTACCAGGCGCGATAGCCGCCTGCGGCCACTGATCCGCAGGGCCGGCCGATGGCCCCTCGTGCCGATCAGGGTCGGGGCGATACCGACCCGCATCAACGCCGACGCCAGCGGGGAATGGGTGTCGGGGGCGTGTGGATCCAGCCCGAGCAGGTAGCGGTCGGCTTCCGGGACACCGGCGGCCAGCGTCCAGGCCCGCAGCTCGCGCGGGCCGGGCAGCCACTGCGGGGGGACGGTCTTCACCGCGCCGCGGGTCCAGTCGGTGGCGATCCCGGTAAGCCGCACGTCGACGGCCGTGCGGACCAGTGGCGTGTCCTCTTCGGTGCGGGTGATCTCCGGTTCCAGCCCAGCCTCGCTGATCATCTCGGCCAGCGCCCGGGCCCGCCACAGCTCCTCGACCACCACCGACAGCCGTGCGCCGCCGCCGATGAGCACCACCTGGCCGGGCCCGGCGAGCATCCCGGTGAGGTCGGCGACCGCAGGGGGCACCGACTCCGCCGAGAAGAAGGACAGCTGGCTCACGATTCGACAGTAAGGCAGTCGGCGACCGGCGACACGACGCCGAGCCGTACCAGGGGGTCCGGGGCGGGCAATCGGGGGCCCGGACCCGAGACGAAAGCACCCCCGGCGCTTCCCGGTGTCGGGATGCTCGGGGGTGTTTCCTCAATCGTCGTGGATCAGACGGCGCGCACGCCGGTGGCCTGCGGGCCCTTCGGGCTCTGGCCCACCTCGAACTCGACCTTCTGGTTCTCCTCCAGGGTGCGGAAGCCCGAACCCTGAATCTCCGTGTAGTGGACGAACACGTCGGCGGAGCCGTCCTCGGGTGCGATGAACCCGAAACCCTTCTCCGCGTTGAACCACTTCACAGTTCCCTGTGGCATCTTTCGTACTTTCCTTCTCTTGCAACCGGGTGCGGCCGGCCGAGGTGTTCGGCAAACCGGGCCCGTTCCGACCGCACCCCTTCGGGGAGTCGCCGGAACCAACCCGACCTACAGACCCTCGCAGGAACCGCGATCGCAACGTTGATCCTGCGAGTGTTTTCGACACGAACACAGAAGCTGCGACCGCACATATCCAATCACGTTCAGCGCACTTGCGACAGTCTCGGTGCTACCAACTGGTGAACAATTCGATACGGGGTCGTGGCGGCATCGGCCGCCGGGCCGAGATGGCGGCGCAATGCCGCGAGGAGGGACAGCGGGAGATGGTGAGCTTCGGCGGCGAGCTGCTGACCGCAGCGATCGCGGGCGCCGAGTCCTCCCCGGCGGCCCTGCGGCACGTCGCCGAGCTGCCCGCGCGGTCGGCACGGCCGGCCGGCTGGCCGGATTGGGCCGAGCCGGGGGTGGTCCGCGCGTTCGTCGACCACGGCGTCGAGACCCCGTGGTCGCATCAGGTTGCCGCGGCGGACCTGGCCCACGCCGGGCAGCACGTGGTGATCAGCACGGGCACCGCGTCGGGCAAATCGCTGGCGTTCCAGCTTCCGATCATGGACGCCCTTGCCCGCGACCCCCGCGCCCGGGCGTTGTACCTGTCCCCCACCAAGGCGCTCGGGCACGACCAGCTGCGCGCCGCCCACGCGCTTGCCGCCGCCGTACTGCCCGACGTCGCGCCCACCTCCTATGACGGTGACACCCCGGCGGAGGTACGCAGATTCGCCCGGGAACGCTCGCGGTGGCTGTTCTCCAACCCGGACATGATCCATCTGTCGCTGCTGCGCAACCACGCCAGGTGGGCGGTGTTCCTGCGCGGCCTGCGCTACATCGTGGTGGACGAATGCCATTACTACCGCGGCATTTTCGGGTCCAACGTGGCCATGGTGCTGCGTCGGTTGCTGCGGCTCTGCGAACGCTACCGACCGGCGGACGGTGCCCGGCGCGCAGCGGAGCGACCCGGGGCGGTGATCGGCCCGACGGTGATCTTCGCCAGCGCCACCACCGCCGCCCCCGGCGCCACCGCGGCCGAGCTGATCGGGCAGACCGTCGCGGAGATCACCGAGGACGGCTCGCCGCACGGCGCCCGCACGGTGGCGCTGTGGGAACCGGAGCTGCGCACCGATCTGCTGGGCGAGAACGGGGCGCCGGTGCGCCGATCCGCGGGCGCCGAGGCGGCGCGGATGATGGCCGACCTGGTGGCGGAGGGCGCGCGCACGCTGACGTTCGTGCGGTCGCGGCGCGGTGCGGAGCTGACGGCGCTGGGCGCGCGGGCCCGGCTCGACGACATCGCGCCGGAGTTGACCGACACCGTCGCCTCCTACCGGGCCGGCTACCTCGCCGAGGACCGCCGCGAACTGGAACAGGCGCTGGCCGACGGCCGACTGCGCGGGCTGGCCACCACGAACGCGCTGGAACTCGGCATCGACATCGCCGGGCTGGACGCCGTGCTGCTGGCCGGGTTCCCCGGCACGGTGGCGTCGTTCTGGCAGCAGGCGGGACGGTCGGGCCGGCGTGGGCAGGGCGCACTGGTCGTCCTGATCGCGCGGGACGACCCGCTGGACACCTACCTGGTGCACCACCCGGAGGCGCTGCTGGAGAAACCGGTCGAGCGGGTGGTCATCGACCCCTCGAACCCGTATGTTCTCGGACCACAATTGCTCTGCGCGGCAACCGAACTGCCGCTCGAGGAGGCGGAGGTGCGGCGCTGGGAGGCCGGGCCGGTCGCCGACGCACTGGTCGACGACGGGCTGCTGCGCCGCCGTGGCGGGCACTACTTCCCGGCGGCGGGGCTCAACCCGCACGCCGCCGTCGACATCCGCGGGTCGGCGGGCGGCAACGTGGCGATCGTCGAGAAGGGCACCGGGCGACTGCTGGGCAGCACCGGTGCGGGGCAGGCACCCGCCACCGTCCACCCCGGCGCTGTCTACCTGCACCAGGGCGAGAGCTACGTGGTGGACTCGCTGAGCCTGGACGACGGGGTGGCGTTCGTCCACGCCGAGGATCCCGGCTATGCCACCTTCGCCCGGGAGATCACCGATATCACCGTCACCGGCCCCGGGGAACGAGCGCACTACGACGCGGTGACACTGGGCCTGGTGCCGGTCTCGGTGAGCCACCAGGTGATCGGTTACCTGCGCAGGCGGCTGTCCGGGGAGGTGATCGACTTCGTCGAACTCGACATGCCCCGGCACCGCCTGGAGACCACTGCCGCGATGTACACCATCACCCCGGAGGCCTTGCAGGACAACGGAATCAGCGCACCCCGGATACCCGGCTCCCTGCACGCCGCCGAACACGCCGCGATCGGCCTGCTGCCGTTGGTCGCCAGCTGCGACCGCGGCGACATCGGCGGGCTCTCCACCGCGATCGGGGAAGGGGGCCTGCCCTCGGTGTTCGTCTACGACGGACATCCCGGCGGTGCCGGCTTCGCCGAACGCGGCTACCGGCTGGCGAGCACCTGGCTCGGCGCCACCGCAGCAGCGATCGAGGCGTGCGAATGCCCGCAGGGCTGCCCCTCGTGTGTGCAGTCACCCAAATGCGGGAACGGGAACGATCCCCTGGACAAGCCAGGGGCGATCCGGGTCCTCACCCTCGTTCTCAACGAACTCGCCGCGGCGAATAGGTGAACCGCGGGCGCCGACCGACCCCTCGAACGGTCGACCGCCCAAAGCGGCATCACCGGAGCCCCGATGCTGTGACTCGCCCCGCTTGCTGGAGGCCAAAAAATCCGCAGTGGCAAAACTGCGGGCGACCACGGTCGGACAACACGATCCGTACGCAGGCCCGACAAGTCGGGCGTAGCGAAAACTACCCGCACCACGGGCACCGAAGCAAGGCATCGCGCACCGCTGCGCCGGAGTGGATTCCCGTCACCTGTGGATTGCGCACCGAGGCCGCGGCCCCACGCGGGGGACCGTCGTTAAACTCCGAGCCATGAACCGTGACTGGCTGCTGGTGGAGACACTCGGCACCGAGCCGGTCGTGGTGGCGCAGGGACGCCAGATGAAGAACCTGGTGCCGATCAGCACCTTCCTGCGCCGCAACCCCAACCTGGCCGCGATCCAGACCGCGATCACCGAGACGGTGGCAACCGCGAAGAGCCTGGCCAGCATCACCCCGCGAACCAACCGGGTGATCCGCACCGAGCCGGTCATCATGTCCGACGGGCGCATTCACGGAGTACAGGTGTGGAGCGGGCCGGCCGAAGCCGAGCCACCCGAGCGGCCGGTTCCGGGCCCGCTGAAGTGGGACATGACCACCGGCGTCGCCACCGACACGGCCGAATCGCTGACCAACGCCGGGATGGACCCCGCGGTGGAGGCCACCCACGGCCGGGCGTTCGCCGAGGACCTGCCC
>JAGQTW010000247.1:0-1923 GCA_020438785.1 Mycobacterium sp.
GCCACCGGGTGGATGGCGTACTTGACCTCGACACCCTTGCTCTCCAGGATCTCGGCCATCTCCTTGACGGTGTGCTGGGCCTGCGCGACGGCGAGGCCGTAGCCGGGAACCACTATCACCTGATTGGCGTAGGCCATCTGGATGGCGGCGTCGGCGGCCGAGGTGGCCTTGACGGTGCCCTGGTCGCCGCCGGCCGGTCCGCCGCCGGCGTCCGTGCCGCCGAAGGAGCCGAACACGATCGCCGGAATGGAGCGGTTCATCGCCACGGCCATCAGGTTGGTCAGGATCGAGCCGGAGGCGCCGACGATCATGCCGGCCACGATCATCGCGGTGTTGTTCAGCGCCAAACCCGCTGCGGCGGCGGATAACCCGGTCATCGCGTTCAGCAGCGAGATGACGACGGGCATGTCGGCGCCGCCGATCGGGAATACGACGAACAGTCCCATGATGCCCGCGAGCACCAGGAGCAACACGATCCACCAGACCGACAGCCCCTTGTTCAATCCGATGAACACGGCTGCGGCGACGGCGGCGAGCAACAGCACGATGTTGGCGGCCTGGAACAGCTTGGCGTTCTTGACGAATGCCTTCTCGACACCCTTGGGGATGATGTTTTCCTGCAGCTTGGCGAACGCGACCAGCGAGCCCCAGAACGACACCGAGCCGATGACGGCGGCGAACAGCGATCCGACCACCAGGGCCACGGTGGGCGACTGGTCGGCCTTGAAGTGCGAAAACCCCTTCGTTTCAATGAATTCCGCCCAGGCGATGAGCGCGACGGTGCCGCCGCCCACACCGTTGAACAAGGCGACCAGCTGTGGCATCGCCGTCATCTTGGTCTTCTTGGCCGGGGGCACGCCGAGGATCACGCCGATCGCCAGGCCGGCGACGATCAGGATCCAGTTGATCGACGCGGTGTCGCGAATCCTGATCAGGGTGGCGATCACCGCGATGGCCATGCCGGTCGCGGCGATCCAGTTGCCGCGGACGGCGGTCTTGGGCCCGGTCAGGCCCATCAGTCCGTAGATGAAGAGGGCGAACGCGAAGATGTAGAGAACGTCGACGAGGTAGGTCACTTGGTGAGCTCCTCATCGTTGAGGGCGCGCGCCTGCGCCGCAGGCAGTTCCTTCTTCTTGCCCTTGAACATTCCGAGCATCCGGTCGGTCACCAGGAAGCCGCCGATGACGTTGAGCGTGCCGAACACCAGCGCGATGAAGGCGATGATCCGCACGCCCCAGTTCGCGTCGGCGGGCAGGTTGCCCAGCACCAGCAGCGCGCCGAGCACGACGATGCCGTGGATCGCGTTGGTGCCCGACATCAGCGGGGTGTGCAGCGTGTTGGGCACCTTGGAGATCACGGCGAATCCGACGAACCCGGCGAGCACCAGGATCGCCAGATTGGCCAGCAGTTGGGTGTACATCAGTTCTGCACCTCACGTGTCACACAGGAGGCCGAGACGACCTCGTCGTCGAAGTCCGGCGCCAGCGCGCCGTCCTTGATCAGCAGTTCCAACAGCGAGGTGAGGTTCTTCGAGTACAACTCGCTGGCGTGTTCGGGCATGGTGGCCGGCAGGTTGAGCGGCGAGGCGATGGTCACCCCGTGCTTGACGACGGTCTGGCCCGGCTCGGTCAGCTCGCAGTTGCCGCCGGTCTCGCCGGCCAGGTCGACGACCACGCTGCCCGGCTTCATCCCCTCCACCGCGGCCGCGGTCACCAGCCGTGGGGCGGGCCGGCCGGGCACCAGGGCGGTGGTGATCACCACGTCGAAGCCGCCGATGGCCTGCTCGAGCTTCTTCTGCTGCTGGGCGCGCTCCTCCTCGGTGAGCTCGCGGGCGTAGCCGCCCGAGCCGGCCGCCTCGATGCCCAGATCGAGCCACTGCGCACCGACCGAGCGGACCTGGTCGGCCACCTCGGGGCGGACGTC
>JAGQTW010000247.1:1997-7824 GCA_020438785.1 Mycobacterium sp.
ACCAGCACGCTGGCCGGCTTCACCGTGCCGGCCGCGGTGGTGAGCATCGGGAAGAACCGGGTGGATTCGGCGGCCGCCAGCACGACGGCCTTGTAGCCGGCGACGTTGGCCTGCGAAGACAGCGCGTCCATCACCTGGGCGCGGGAGATCCGGGGAATCGCCTCCACGGCGAAGGCCTGCACGCCGCGCTGCTTCAACGCACCGATCTGGTTGTCGGCGTTGCGCGGCGCCAGGAAGCCGATCAGGGTCTGGCCCGGGCGCAGCCGCGCCACCTCCTCGGCCGACGGCGGAGCGACCTTGACGACCACGTCGGCGGCCCAGGCGTCGCCGATCGTCGCCCCGGCGTCGGTGTAGAGCTGGTCGGGAAGCAGGGCACGCTCCCCCGCCCCGGACTCCACCACCACCGGGACACCGCTGTTGATCAGCGTCGAGACCGCCTTGGGCACCAATGCGACGCGGCGCTCGTCGGCACCGGACTCGGCGACGACGCCCACTGTCGTAGCCGCGGCGGCGACGTCAGCCCCCGTCTGCGTACCTGTCATGACCTGTGCAATCGCTTTCTAAGCGTGGATTTCGTCGGGGAGGGACCCCTTTGCTCGTGTCACCCTAACCGCTACCGCCGGTCACCTCCCAAGCCGGAAGGGGCTACTTCCCCCGTTCGGGGGAGGCGAGTCAGGCGGGCTGCGGGGCGGGTCGCCGGGCGGGCATGGTGACGACGGTCGTCGCACCGCCGCCGGGCGTCGGCGCGAATCGGACCGCGCCACCCATCTCCTCGATGCCGACCACCAGCGAGGCCAGCCCGATGTGCCCATCGGCGACCTTGCGTTCGAGCACACCGGGGTCGAAGCCGATCCCGTTGTCCTCCACCCGTAGCACAACGTCGTCACCCGCCTGATGCAGCACGACGCCGACGCGGGTCGCGCGAGAGTGCTTGTGGGCGTTGGACAACAGCTCGCGCGCGGCCCGATACAGCAATGCCTGTGCGGCCGGCCTGCCCACCTCGTCGATCGCGCAGTCGATGGTGGCGTCCCAACGCTGCTCGTACTGGCGGACCAGCTCACGCACCGCGGGGGCCAGGCCCACCTGGGCGAGCACCTGCGGGTGCAGCGTCGTGACGGTGTTGCGCAGCAGGGCGACGGTGTCACGCATCGCCGCATCGATCCGGTCGAAGCCCTCCGGGGTGGGTCGCTCGCGCAGGTCCTCCAAATCGAGACGGGCCGCCAGCAGGTTCTGCAGCGGGCCGTCGTGCAGTTGCTCGGAGAGCCGGCGGTTGTGGCGTTCGTCGGCCTGCATGGACTCGGCGACCAGGCGACGGCGCACGTCGAGCAGCGCCCGCACCCGGGCCCGGCGGCGCGCCAGCACGTAGCACAGCGCGGTGCTGGCCGCGGCCAGCCACAGCAGGCAGCCGACCTGTACGTAGACCACCGCCGGGATGGCGATCATCTTGTCCCGCACGGCGTAGACGATCCACGCGACGAAGTAGCCGGCGGCGGCGCTCAGGCCCAGCACCGCGGTCAGCTCGGGGCGGTCCAGGAAGGCCACCGTGATGGGCACCATGAAGAAGATGGGCAGCAGCCACACCGTGCCGCCGCCGGAGGCCAGGCACAGCGCCAGCACCGCGAGCACGTCCATCGCGGTCGAGGCCACCCCGAACCACCAGCGCACCGGGGTGCGGACGACGATCATCAGCCAGACCACCGCGAAGGCGGCGTAGAGCAGCAGGACGGTGCCCACGATGCCGGGCAGCCAGTGTTCGACATGCTGGACGTAGATCAGCAGCGCGATCAGCGCGATCAGCGGCAGCCGCAGGACCGCGGCGACCCGGACCGGCTCGGTGCTCAGGTAGTCGAGGGTGTGCAGGATCGGGCGGGGCACGTCACTCCAGCAGCCCGCGGCGCATGGCTTCGGCGACCGCGGCGGCCCGATCGCTGACGCCGAGCTTTTCGTAGAGCCGCTGGACGTGGGTCTTGACCGTCGAGGGGGCCAGGAACAGCGCCTCGGCGATCGCCGGGATGCTCTGGCCGTGGGCGATCATGCCGAGCACCTCGCGTTCCCGCGCGCTCAGGGACGGCCCGGACGGCTCGGCGCGGCGGCGGATCTCGACCGCCAACCCCGACGCCAGCCGGGGGGCCAGCACGTCGCGCCCCTTGGCGCAGTCCAGGACGGCGTTGACGATTTCGGAGCGGGAGGAGTCCTTGGGCAGGAAGCCGGCCGCCCCCTGCTGCAGCGCGTGGTAGACGATCTCGGCCTCGTCGTGCGCCGAGACCAGCAGCACCCGCGTCGCCAGCTCGTCGCGCACCACCGCCGCCGCCACCTCGCCGCCGTCCATGCCGGGCATCTGGTAGTCCAGCAGCGCGACGTCGGGCCGGTGCTCCTTGATGAGCGCCAGCGCCGAGGAGCCGTCCTCGGCCTCGGCCACCACGTCGATCTCCCCGCTGCTGCTCAGCGCCCGGACCAGGCCGTCGCGGAACAACGGGTGGTCGTCTCCCACGACGACGCGCACCCTGCGGTTCTCCGACATGGCAGGCAGCTTCGCACAGGCGTCCGCCGATCGGTGGACAAACACTTCATCCCCCACGGGGGCCACTCGGCGGACACCGCCGAGGCGGCGCGGCGGTGATAGTCGACACATGGCCGCGATCAAGCGGCCCCCGCAAGACCGAGGAGTACGACATGAGCCGCTTCACCCGCCGCATCACCGCCACCGCCGCCGGACCCCTGGTGGCCGCCGGGATCCTGGCCGGAACCCTGGCGGTCGCCGCGCCGGCCGAAGCCAGCCCGCAGGCCGACACCAAGTGCAGCAGCATGGCGATGCCCAACGATTCGACCGGCGCCGGCCCCAGCCAGCTGAACCCGCTGACCCGGGCCGCGCAGGTCAACGCGTCCAACCAGACGCCGCAGGCGCCCCCCATGGACATGACCTGCTGACCCCCACGCAACCAACCGCGGTACCGAATCGAACCGCGAGAAAGGGGCTCCTCTGACCGATTGACCGACGTATCCACATGTCGACGCGGCCCTCCCTCTGGTCATAAGGGAGGGCCTCGTCGTGTGCGGGCCCGGTGTCCTATCGTGACGGCATGGATTTCGCCATGTCCGCGAAGGCGGCTGACTACCACAAACGGCTGACCGAGTTCATGGTCGAGAAGGTCTTTCCCGCCGAGAAGCCCTACGACGAGTACCGGGCGGCCGCCGGGCCGAACGACTTCACCGTGCCGCCCGTGGTCGAGGAGCTCAAGAAGCTCGCCAAGGCGCAGGGCCTGTGGAACCTGTTCCTGCCGCCGGAGTCCGGCCTGACCAACCTGGAGTACGCCCCGCTGGCGGAGTTGACCGGCTGGAGCACCGAGATTGCCCCCGAGGCGCTCAACTGCGCGGCGCCGGACACCGGCAACATGGAGACCCTGCACCTGTTCGCCACCGAGGAGCAGCGCAAGCAGTGGCTCGAACCGCTGCTGGCCGGCGAGATCCGCAGCGCGTTCTCGATGACCGAGCCCGCGGTGGCCTCCAGCGACGCCCGCAACATCCAGACGGCGATCACCCGCGACGGCGACGACTACATCATCAACGGCCGCAAGTGGTGGACCTCCGGGGCCAACGACCCGCGCTGCAAGATCCTGATCGTGATGGGCCGCACCAACCCCGATGCGGCCTCCCACCAGCAGCAGTCGATGATCCTGGTGCCGATCGACACCCCGGGGGTCACCCTGGTGCGGTCCACCTCGGTGTTCGGCTGGCAGGACCAGCACGGGCACGCCGAGGTGATCTACGACAACGTCCGCGTGCCGGCGTCGAACCTGCTGGCCGAGGAGGGCATGGGCTTCGCGATCGCCCAGGCCCGGCTGGGCCCGGGCCGCATCCACCACTGCATGCGCGCGATCGGGGTGGCCGAACGTGCGCTGGCGCTCATGGTCGAACGTGCCCGCACCCGGATCGCCTTCGGTAAGCCGCTGGCCGAGCAGGGCATGGTGCAGCACGCGGTTGCGGTGTCCCGCAACGAGATCGACCAGGCCCGGCTGCTGTGCCACAAGGCCGCGTGGACCATCGACCAGCACGGCAACAAGGAGGCCCGCAACCTGGTGGCGCAGATCAAGGCGGTGGCCCCTCAGATGACCTGCAACGTCATCGACCGGGCCATCCAGGTCCACGGCGGCGCGGGGGTCAGCGACGACTTCCCGCTGGCCCGGATGTACGGCTGGCAGCGCGCGATGCGGATCTTCGACGGCCCCGACGAGGTGCACCTGCGCAGCATCGCCCGCGCCGAACTCGGCGCCGAACCGAGCGCGATGGCCGCGGCGGCGATCCGGGGGTGAGTAGCAGGGAGTTGTCCGGCGCGTGGAACTTCCGCGACGTCGCCGAGACGACGCGGATTCGTCCCGGCCTCTTGTACCGGTCCAGTGAGATCAGTCGACTCGACGAGGCAGGGCGCGGAGTCATCAGCCGGTTGGGCATCACCGATGTCGCCGACCTGCGCTCACCCGTGGAGGTCGATCGGCGCGGCCCCGGCGCGGTTCCGGATGGCGTGACCGTCCATCTGCTGCCGTTTCCCGACCTGTCGCACAAGCCGGTCGGCGCGCCGCACGAGACTGCGTGGGAACAGATGATGACCGATGCTTCGCCGGATGACGACGTCGTCGCCGCCGGCGAGAAGTGGATGGGCGAGGAGTACGTCCGGTTCGCCCGGTATGGCGGAGCGCGACGGGCGGTTCGCCGGATCGTGACCCTGCTGGGCGAGGGTAAGCCGATTCTGGTCCACTGCTTCGCCGGCAAGGACCGCACCGGCTTTTCGGTCGCCCTGGCACTGGAGGCCATCGGGGTACCCCGAGACGCCATCCTCGCCGACTTCTTGCGGAGCAACGAAGCCGTAGGCCGGCTTCGCGAACGGATCCTGGAGTCGGTGCGCAACCGCGAGGGAATCACGCCCGAAGTGGTGGCCTTCGCCGAGTCCCGCCTGCCGGACGAGGTACTGGGTGTGAAGGAGCAGTATCTGGCGACCGCGCGTCAGGTCATCGATGAGGACTACGGCGGTCTGGGCGGCTACCTGGAGGCGGCGGAGATCACCGGTGAAGACATCGCACGCCTGCGCGCCGAACTACTGGGTTAGCAGCAGCCCCACCACCCAGGCCGCGGTGGCGATCAGACCGCCGGCCAGTTCCACGCCCACCGACAACGCGGCCCCCTTGACCGCGTGCACCGTCGACGCCCACGCCCGCCGCTGGTCGCGCCGGTGCACCAGCTCGGCCAGGTACACGCCCAGCACGAATCCGACCACCAGCCCCACCACCGGTATCACGAAGAATCCGATGACGCCGAGCACCGCGCCCGCGCCCAGGCTCACCCCGCTGACCTCGGCGGCCCGCATGCGGCGCACCGGCCACAGATACTTGACCAGCAGGCTGGCCCCGATGACCAGCGTCACCGCCGCCAGCACCACCCAGGACACCGGGTTGCGCTCGACGACGGCCCAGACCGCGATCGCCGCGTAGACCAGCAGGGTGCCCGGCAGCAACGGGACGATGATCCCGACCAGGCCGACGGCAATGGCCAACGCGACCAGGATGATCCCGCCGGTACTCACCCGCTCGAACCTACCCGCGCGGGCGCGCGGTCAGCCGAGCTTGAAGTTGGCCGGCTTGGCCGCCGCCAGGTCGTCGATCGTCGACCACTGCGCGGCCACGTCGTCGACGGTCGGCACATGATCGAAGGTGACGCCCTCGTTCTGGAACAGGGCCGCCCGCTGCACCTTGCCGCCACCGACGATGAACACCGAAGCGGTGTCCGGCACCTCCTCGGTGCACAGGTAGGCCACCACCGGCGCCACGTACTCCGG
>JAGQTW010000248.1 GCA_020438785.1 Mycobacterium sp.
CCGCAACGTCCTTGGCCTGAAACGCCGCCAGTAACCGATCCGAGACCCGGCTCGCCGCATTCGCGACCACTAGCCGCCGCTGCTCCTGTGCAACAAGCGATTCGGCGTAGGTGAACGCCGCATCCTCGTCATCGAATTCGCCTACAGATTCGACCAGCCCGTCCGCGAAGGTGCCGACGTAGATTCCCGACCAGCTGTATTCGGCACCGTCGCTGCTGATTCCACGGGCATCGCCTGTACCCACCCACACGTCTGGCGATAACCATGCGATTGCGGAATTCCATTGCCGCACCGATCCGGCCTGTTCGACACGCTCTCGCCACCACTCGATGAGTTCGTCCACCGTGCGGGCAGGCGCTGTCAATGTTGACGGCAGCGACAGCCAACGGAATTCGGGCCGGCACATCCGTCGGATGGCCTCGCCATCCAGGTTATTCATTGCTTCGACGAACGCGGACTGCGTGCGCCCGTGCTCGGCGTAGGGACTGCCTTCGCCGGCGTAGTACCACGCTTCCATTTCCTGGTAGGCGCCATCGAAGTCGTCGGCATCGCAGTAGAGGTACCTGGCAATGAGGCCGTCATCATCGAGCTCGATCAAGTGCAGGTTGCCTGACTCGTTACCGGTGTCGTCCGACCACCGACTCCAGGCGAGGCAAATCCGATCGCCGCGCACGGCCAGCGTATGGCCTTCGAAGTTGTCGAACTGCGCGAGCAACGGCTGAATGGTCTCGCGCACGTACTCAATGCCGGTGGTGAGAGCACCGGCGAATGGGCGTCTGTCCTCGTAGAGGATCTGCGGGGAGAACAAACTGTTGACGGCGTCGGCGTCGCCGGCCCGCATGCCCGCTATCGCGCCGTCTATCGCTCGGCTCGCCCCATTGGCCACCACCAGCCGCCGCTGTTTCTGCTCGACCAGCGATTCGGCGTAGGCGAAGGCCGCATCCTCTTCCTCGACGGCGAACTCCCGCACGGAGATCGCCAGCCCGTCGCGATACTCCGAGGCGTAAACCCGGCTCCAGTTGTATTCCTCGCCATCGGTGCCGATTCCCCCGATCTCGGTGAAGCAGACCAAGAAGTTCGGCGATATCCAGTGAACGGTCGCCACCCACATCGGCATGGTCGACAGCTGACTCGCTCGTTCGCCCAGCCAGTCGAAGAACTCGTCGACCGAACGTTCTTCGGGCTTCAACGACGTCGGCGACGCGAGCCACCGGAAGTCCGGCCGGGAGACACGGCGCGCCGCCTCGACATCACATCGCCACATGGCTTCAATCCAGGCACTCGCCGCACGACCGTTCTCGGCGAACGCTGCCCCTTCGCCCGCGTAGTAGCGCGCCTCCATCTCGCGATACGCGCCGTCGAAGTCGTCTCCGTCAAAGCGGCCGTGGTATCCGATGAGACCGTCGGCTGCGAGTTCGTGGACGTTGAGTGTCACCGACTCGTTGCCGGCGTCATCCCACAAGCGACCACGCAGCAGCGCCAGTGTGTGGCCCCGCACGGCGAGGGTCTGCCACGCGGCATGGGGATAGTCCGCGATCGCCCGTTCCGCGGCCTTGCGCGGCCAACCCGCACCCGTAAGCGGGGCACCGCCGATTGATCGGCGGTCGTCGTAGACGGCTTGATCGGAGAACGTCGCAGCGACTGCCTCCACGTCGTGAGCTTCAAGTGCCCGCCAGCCGGCCTCGGCGACCTCGCTGGCGCGGTTTCGCACCACCAGTCGAGAGCCCTTTTGCACCTGCGCAGGGGCTGACGTCACGCCTACGCTCACTTCCTGCGCGGCGCGGGCCACCATGAACACGGCATCCTTGGCGGCGTAGAGCGATTCGGCGTCGCTGCGGGCACGGGCGGCCGCCGCCACATCACCCGCCGCTACGAGCACCCGGCTCAGCGCAAGGCAGGCGTCGGCGTGATCGAGGACCAGGTCGGTTTCCGCGGCGACCGCGACCGCCTCGCGGGCCTTGGCGACGGCCGCCTCATGCCGGGCCTGGGCCGACAGGATCTCCGCGCGGACCGCCCGCCAGCCGATCGCAGTCTTCAGGTTGTGCCCGGCGATCCGTTCACTCTCGGCGGCATAGCGATCGGCCTCATCGATACGACCTTGGGCCAGAACGGATCTGGCGAGCAGCGCCGCCGCCTGCCCGGCATCGGCACCGACGCCCAGGGCGTCGAGTCCTTCCAGCGCGGTGCGGAAGTGCGGTTCCGCGGCCACCGGGTCGCCCACCATCAGTTCGATGATCCCGGCGTACAACTCGGTCTCCATCAGCCCATGCCGCAAACCGAGCTCGGCCACCACCTGACGGGCATCGGCAAGCATCGAGCGCGCCTTGTCCGGACGGCCCCGCAACAGCTCCAGCACCGCCAGGCACCGCAGGGACGTGGCCTCCAGCGATGGCGCCGCCGTCGTCATGCGTTGCATCCGAACCACATCCAGGCATCGCCCGCCCGCCTTGGGTGCCGGGCTCGGTCCCCACAGCGCGGCGTTCGGGGCGGCGCCCAGCGCGGCGGTGATCTGGCGGTGATCCCCGCCGCGCCGGGCCGCGATCAAGGCTTCGAACAGGTCGATCTCGGCATCACCCACCCGCCCGAGCCGGGCCCGGGCGTTCGCCCGGACCCGGTGCGCCTTGGCCAGTCCGGCGGCATCCCCGCGTCGCGCGAACTCGTCGATGGCCTCCTGGAGCCGATCGTCGGCCTCCGGCAGCCGGCTCGGATCGGTGTAGACGACGAGCTGGCACCGGTAGCAGATCGCCCACGGCGCCAGCGCTTCTCCCGCGATGCGCTCCAAGTCGTCGACCAACGGCGACCCCGCGGCCACGTCACCCGCGGACAGGAACGCCTCACATCCCACCAACAGCAACTCGGCATGCAGTGCGGTATCCGCGGTGGCGAGCGCGGCGCCCCGCGCCGCCTGGGTGCCCGCGGACACCAATTCGTCACGGTCGAGCGCGCGGCGCGCCGACGACAGGTAGCTTCGCGCGGATCGCAGGGCGAGTTCGGCGCTGTGCGCATCACGCAGCCCGAGATCCGATCGATAGCCCTGCGCTGCTTCCAGGTTGCGGGCGACCACCTCGTCGGATTCGAACGCCAGGTTGGTGCCGCCGGCCTCCACCCAGTTCGCCAACCGCTCGTGCAGATCGGCCCGCTCGGACTTCAATAGCCTGCGGTAGGCGACGTCGCGGATCAGCACGTGGTGGAACCGCCACACCGCCGCGTCACCGGCGTAGGCTCCGCTGGGCTCCGCGAGGTCGAGCCGGCGCAGCCGATTGAGCACAGCAATGACTTCGGCGTCCCGCAGACCCGTTAACTCGGCGACGGCGCTTGCGGCGAAATCGGTGCCGATCACCGAGGCGACTTCCAGCACCCGGCGGTCCGCGGGCTTCAGGCGCTCCAAACGCGATGCCAGCAGCGCCTGGATGGTCGGCGGGACGTCGATGTCGTCGGCGTCCACGGTGAGGCGCCAGCCGTCGGGCTTGGGGGCCAGCACCCCGTCGTGCACGAGCATGCCGACCAACTCCCGCACGAACAGCGGGTTGCCACCCGTCGAGGTGGGCAGCCGGCGCAGCAGTTCCTCGGGTAATCGGTCACTGCCCAGCACCCGTCCGGCCAACTCCGCTGTCGCGCCGGCCTCCAGCCCGCGCAGCCGGACCGCCTCGGTGACCCAGCCGCCGACGGTGACCAGATCGGGCCGGGTTTCCCGAAGTTCGGGCCGAGCCAGCGCGATCATCAGAACCGGCGCACCGCGCACCCACTCCGCGAGGTGTTCGATGAAGTCGAGCAGCAGGCTGTCCGCCCACTGGATGTCGTCAAAGATCAGCACCAGCGGGTCACCCGCGGCGAGCACCTCCACGAAGCGGCGCAGCGCCCAGAACGTCTCCTCGACCGAACCCGGGACACCCGACGTCATGCCGGTCAGGTCGCGCAGCATGCGGTCTCGTTCGGTGGTGCCGGCGGGGATCTCCGCTTCCAGGTCGCGGGGACGCAACACCTCCACGATCGGAGCCAGCGCCGGGCTGCCCTCCACCGCACAGCGAACGTCGAGCACCCGCGCGCCGGGCAGGGATCGCGCGAATTCCGCCGCCAGCCGGGTCTTGCCGACGCCAGGGTCGCCGGTGACGGTGACCAGGCGGGCGCCCCGTGCCGCCACAGCGTTTTCGAAAACCCTTCGCAGCCGCTGCAATTCGTCACCCCGGCCGACGAAGGTGATCGACTCGGCGGCCGCCGAGCCGAGCCATTGATATACCGGCACGGGGGCCTGCCGGCCCTTGACCTGAACGGCGCCGAGAGGTTCGTAGCGGTGCCGGCCACGCGTCGAGCGCCAGGTCTCCTCGCCGACCACGACCTGCCCGTGCGGACACTCCGATTCCAGGCGCGCCCCGACGTTCAGCGCGTCGCCGACCAGATCCGCGTCGTCGGCCCCGACCACCACCTCGCCGGTGTTCACCGCAACCCGCAGGGCCAGCTCCACCTCGTGCGACTCAGCCACGTCCCGGGCGAGCCCGATAAAGCGCTCCTGGAGTTCGACTGCGGCGTCGACCGCCCGGCCGGCGTCGTCGGCCCCGATCTCGGGCACGCCCCAGACGGCCATGAACCCGTCCCCGATGTACTTGGTCACCCCGACCCGGTGCCGCTCGACGGTGGAGCGCAGCAGCTCGTGGTAGCGGCCGATCACCTCGCGGGCGGTCTCGGCGTCGACGATCTCTTCGAACGCCGTGGACCCGGCCAGGTCGGCGAACAAGACTGTCACGATCTTGCGGGTCGGCCCCTCGGCGGCGGGCAGTGCCTCGCCGTCCAATGGCGAACCGCAGCCCTTGCAGAAGCGCGCCGTCGCACTGACGGCAATACCGCACGTACCGCACTTTCGTTCCAGTGCCGAGCCGCAGCCCTCACAGAAGCGAGCGTCGGATTCGTTGGTGGTCCCACAAGACGCGCAGACTTGCTCGCTCATCTCAGTCCGGCCTCAGTGCCAGCGCGTCGTGATCTTCGATCGCCGCCGCGGCGCCGCTGGCCATCGTGCGAAGTAACTCGAGATGGCGGTCGTTCACCACTTCGATGCGCCCCGCGACAAGCAACGGATAGATGAAGCACAGCGCCGTGGTGAGCCGGTAGTCGCGCTGTAGTTCGCTTGCGGGGTAATCGATTCCGGCCTCCGCGAGTCGACTGCGGTAGCGCTCGATCAGCGCGGCCTCGCAGGCCCGTCGGGCCTCAGTGGTCAGACTCTGGCTGACGAAGTACGCCAGATCGTAAGCGCCCCGGCCGAGCTGGGTCACCTGCCAGTCCAGGGCCGTCACCGCTGGGTCGCCGGGGCGGGTGCCGAAGAACAACTGATCGAGCCGCAGGTCACCGTGAATGAACGTGCATGGCGGGCGGGAGATCTGCTCGAGGTACCACGGGATCAGCGATGGCAGGCGTTGCCCGAAGTCCCGCAACCTCGATGACAGGTCGGCACCGACGAGTTCGACGAATCGCGGCCACGCCGCTTTCGCGTTGGCGGCGAGCACGGCGGGGAACGGTGGGGTGGCGTACGGCCTCAACCATGGCAGGGTGCTCAGCCGGTCGCTCTCCCACCAGTGCGCGTGCTGGCGGGCGATGGCGTCGACCACCGTTTCGGCGTCGCCCGGTGTGCAACCGATGGTCTGGTCGGCCAAGCGAAGGTGACGTAGATCCTCGAGCACCAGGATGAAGTCGTGGGTGGCCTCGTCGATCGCGGCGAAATACGGATGAGCCGGCGGGAGCGGGTTGGCCAGGCCGATCTCTTGGTAAAAGCGGACCTCCTTGAGGTAGAGCTCCAGGTCCTCGCCGAGCGCGGAGCGGGCCTGCTGATCGAGCGTCGGAAACTTGATCACCACGGACGCAGGGACGGCACGGCCCTCCAGGTGGACGCGGTAGAGCCGTCCGAGCAGCCCGATGCCCACCCCGATCTGCTCGAGGCGGCACGAACGGACCTCGCCGCCAAGTACTTCGCTGAGCCATTCGGGCGTGACGAATTGCGGATCGACCGGAAACCACCCCATGCATCCGCCCTCCGCTGGCGATGCCCGGAATTTTACGGTTGTCGACGCAAAAAGCCGACGTTTCGGCCGGTTGTCGAGGCCGGGAGATCGTTCCAAATCGGCCGATGTGAAGCCTCGGCGAAGAATTCGCCGAGAAGTCGCCGTGGATTCACACTCAGCGGGCGGCCGCTCCTACGAAGCCACCATTCAGATCGCCTGCGCGGCAGGGCTTCCCAACTCCACGGTGCTGTGCTCGCCGTCGGCCGACTGCACCGACACCGAGATCACCCCGGCGAAGTCACGCCGGGCGAGAACCTCCAGCCGCGAATCCAGGCTGATTCCCACCGCGTCGAAGTACCGCAGCATCTCCGGGTCGGCATCGGATATCCGCGCCACCGTGCCATGGTCGCCGTCCTCGCAGGCCGACAACTGCCGGGCCGGGGGAGTCGGCACCTGGCCGTCGGCCGCCGGGATCGGGTCGCCGTGCGGGTCCCGGGTGGGATGGCCGAGCTTGGCGTCGATCCGGTCGAGCATCAGGTCGCTCACCGCGTGCTCGAGGATCTCCGCCTCGTCGTGCACCTCGTCCCAGCCGTAGCCGAGCTCGCTGACCAGAAAGGTCTCCAGCAGCCGGTGGCGGCGCACCACCGCCAGCGCGGCGTGCCGGCCGCGGTCGGTCAGCGTCACCGCGCCGTACTTCTCGTGGTGCACCAGACCCTGCTCGGCAAGCTTCCGGATCGACTCCGAGGCGGTGCTGGCCGACACCCCGAGGCGCTCGGCCAGCAGCTTGGTGCTGACCTTCTCGTGCGACCACTCCTGGGTGGTCCAGATGATCTTGAGGTAGTCCTGGGCGACCGTCGTCAGCTCGCGCACCCCGGCGTTCGGCCGCTCGTCAGGACTCACAGCGCAAAGTTTAGGCAATCATCACCTGATCTGAAGATCTGGCGGTCACGGCCGCCGCGGCGCGCCGTAGGCTTGGCCCCGTGGAGCGGTGGCGCGGCCAGGAAGACATCCCCTCGGACTGGGGCCGGTGCGTACTGACAATCGGAGTGTTCGACGGCGTCCACCGCGGCCACGCCGAACTGATCGCCCGCGCGGTGAAGGCCGGTCGCGAGCGCGGCGTCCCCACCGTGCTGATGACGTTCGACCCGCACCCGATGGAAGTGGTGTTCCCGGGCAGTCACCCGGCTCAGCTGACGACCCTGACCCGCCGGGCCGAGCTGGCCGAGGAACTCGGTATCGACGTCTTTCTGGTGATGCCGTTCACCACGGACTTCATGAGGCTCACGCCCGAGCGCTACATCCACGAACTGCTGGTGGAGCGCCTGCACGTGGTCGAGGTCGTGGTGGGGGAGAACTTCACCTTCGGCAAGAAGGCCGCCGGCAACGTCGACGCGCTGCGTAAGGCCGGCGAGCGGTTCGGGTTCGCCGTCGAGGCCATGTCCCTGGTCACCGAGCACCACCAGAGCGAGACGGTGACCTTCTCGTCGACCTACATCCGGTCCTGCGTCGACGCCGGCGATGTGGTGGCCGCCGCCGAGGCGCTGGGCCGCCCGCACCGGGTCGAGGGTGTGGTGGTGCGCGGTGACGGCCGGGGCCGGGTGCTCGGCTTCCCGACCGCCAACGTCGCACCCCCGATGTACTCCGCGATCCCGGCCGACGGCGTCTACGCGGCCTGGTTCACCGTGCTGGGCCACGGACCGATCACCGGTTCGGTGGT
>JAGQTW010000003.1:0-18596 GCA_020438785.1 Mycobacterium sp.
ATCGTCGGGTTTTTGACGCTGGCCGCGGGGGGGACGTTGGCGGTGCAGGGCTACTCGAGTCTGGGCAATATCGGCATCGAGGCGTTGACGGGGTTTTTGGCGGCGTTTATCAATGTGCGCATCAGTGCGCCGGTGGTGGCCGGGATCGGGTTGGCGGCCACGTTCGGGGCCGGGGTGACGGCCCAGTTGGGGGCGATGCGGATCAATGAGGAGATCGACGCCCTCGAGTCGATGGGGATCCGCCCGGTCGAGTATTTGGTGTCGACGCGGATTGTGGCGGGGATGGTGGCGATCACCCCGCTGTATTCGATCGCGGTGATCCTGTCGTTCGTGGCCAGCCAGTTCACCACGGTGGTGCTCTTCGGCCAATCCGGGGGGCTGTATGAGCATTACTTCAACACGTTTTTGAACCCGATCGATTTGTTGTGGAGCTTTTTGCAGGCGGTGTTGATGGCGATCACGATCCTGTTGATCCACACCTACTTCGGCTACTTCGCCACCGGCGGCCCCTCGGGGGTCGGGGTGGCGGTGGGTAACGCGGTGCGGACCTCGCTGATCGTGGTCGTCTCGGTCACCCTGCTGGTCTCCCTGGCCATCTACGGCTCCAACGGCAACTTCAACCTCTCCGGATAGAAGGGACGACGTGACGCGTAACCTCGGTCCCGGTCCGGCCGACCGATCCGAAACCGACAGCGCCGCAGCCCCGGTCGCCGCGCGGCCCGGTCAGAGCTTCGGCGCCCGCAGCTATGCGCGCCCGCTGGCGGGCCTGGCGACCGTGGTCGCGATCCTGGTCGTCGTCGCGCTCTCGGTCGGACTCTTCCGCGGTAGCTTCACCAAAACCGTTCCGGTGACCGTCATCTCCGACCGTGCCGGCCTCGTGATGAACCCCGACGCCCGGGTAAAGATGCGAGGCGTGCAGGTCGGCAAGGTCGCCTCGATCGAGCCGCGCGCCGACGGAACCGCCGCCCTACACCTCGCGATGGACCCCGACCAGCTTCGGCACATCCCCGAGAACGTGTCCGTCGACATCGCATCGACGACGGTGTTCGGCGCCAAGTTCGTCGAACTCCTGCCGCCGGCCGATCCCTCAGCGAAGCGGATGTACTCCGGCCAGGTGGTCAACGCCCGCCACGTCACCGTCGAGATCAATACGGTTTTCCAGCAACTGGTTTCGGTGCTCAACAAGCTCGATCCGGCCAAGCTCAACGAGACGCTCGGCGCCATCGCCAAGGCGTTCAATGGCCGCGGCGAGAAGATCGGCCAGACCCTGACCGACTTCGACCGGCTGCTGGCCAAGCTCGACCCCAGCCTGCCCAATCTCAAACACGACATCGAGGTCTTCCCGGCGGTGGCCAACGCGTACGCTGACGCCTCCGACGATCTGATCCGCACCGTCAACAACGCGTCGTCGATCTCCCGGTCCATCGTCGACGAACAGCAGAACCTGGACGCCCTGCTGATCAGCGCCACCGGGCTGGCCGATCTCGGCAACGAGGTCATCGGCGGCAACCGGCAGGGCCTCGCCGATGCGATTCACGTGCTGCTACCGACGACCTCGCTGCTGGCGAAGTACCACGAGAACATCTCCTGCGGCCTGGGCGGTATCGCGACGTTCGCCACCTCACCGCCGCTGCCGGTGCCCGGCGTGCTGGTGTCGGTGAGCTTCCTGCTCGGCATCGAGCGCTACCGCTACCCGCAGGACCTGCCGAAGGTCAACGCCAAGCTCGACCGCTCGATCTGCAAGGAGATGGGGCTGCCCAACGTGCCGTTCGAGTACGTGCCGCCCATGCTGGTCGCCGACGTCGGCGCCAACCCGTGGCGGTACGGCAACCAGGGCATCCTGCTGAACTCCGACGGCCTCAAGCAGTTCCTGTTCGGACCGATCGACGGACCGCCGCGCAACTCGATGCAGATCGGGATGCCCGGATGATGCGCACGCACCGGACCCTGATCAAGTTCGTCACCTTCGCCATCGTGATGGCGCTGCTGACCGCGTCGCTGTTCTTCATCTTCGGCCAGTACCGCACCGGCGCCACCAACGGCTACTCGGCGGTATTCACCGACGCCTCGCGGCTGAAGAGCGGGGACACGGTACGCGTGGCCGGCATCCGGGTCGGCACCGTCAACGATCTCGAACTGCGGCCCGACAAGACGGTGCTGGTGAAGTTCGACACCGATCGCGACCTGGTGCTGACCACCGGAACCAAGGCCGCGGTTCGCTACCTGAACCTGGTCGGCGACCGCTACCTGGACCTGGTGGACGGGCCGGGGTCGACGAGGGTGCTGCCCGCCGGCTCGCAGATTCCGGCCGACCGCACGGCCGGGGCCCTCGACCTCGACCTGTTGCTCGGCGGCCTGAAACCCGTTATCCGGGGCCTGAATCCACAGGATGTCAACGCGCTGACGTCCTCGCTGATCCAGGCCTTCCAGGGTCAGGGCGGCACGCTGTCGTCGCTGTTCTCCAAGACGTCATCGTTCTCCAACACCCTGGCCGACAACGACCAGACCATCCAACAGTTGATCGACAACCTCAACACCGTTGTCGCGGTGCTGGCCAAGGACGGCGGCCAGTTCGACGCGTCGATCGACAAGCTCGAACAGCTGATCACCGGGCTCTCGGGCGAGCGCGACCCGATCGGTACTGCCATCACCTCGCTGGACAACGGCACCGCCTCGCTGGCAAGCCTGCTCGGCGAGGCCCGCCAACCCCTGGCAGGCGCGGTCGAGCAGGCGAACCGCCTCGCGCCTCTGCTGTACAACAGCAAGGACGGCCTGGAGGCCGGGATCAAGCGGATGCCGGGCAACTACCGCAAGCTGCAGCGACTCGGCGCCTACGGCAGCTTCATCCAGTACTACATCTGCGGCCTGTCTTTCCGCGCCAGCGACCTGCAGGGCCGGACCGTGGTCTTCCCGTGGGTCAAGCAAGAGACCGGAAGGTGCACCGAACCCTGATGCTCAAGTACCACGGATCCAATCTGGTCAGGGCCGGCTTCCTGGGCGCGGTCCTGATCATCCTGGTGATTCTCGTCGGCCTGCAGCCGGAGAAGCTGCTGTCGATGGCGACCAACGTCCGCTACCAGGCACTGTTCAGCGAGGCCGGCGGCATCATGCCGGGCAACGACGTCACGGTGTCCGGCATGAAAGTGGGCACGGTTCAGGATGTTTCGCTGCGCGACGGCGACGCCCTGGTCACATTCCTGGTCAAGGGTGCGGTCGAACTGGGAAGCGACACCACCGCGCACATCCGCACCGGAACCCTGCTCGGTGAGCGGGTGCTGACCCTGGAGTCGGCGGGCAACACCACGATGAAGCCGCAGACCCTCATCCCGATCACCCGGACCTCGTCGCCGTATTCGTTGACCGACGCCGTTAGTGAGTTGACCACCAACACCGCGGGCACCGACACCAAGGCGCTCAACCAGTCGCTCGACACCCTGTCCGAGACGCTGGATCAGCTTGCGCCGCAACTGGGCCCGACCTTCGACGGGGTGAGCCGGTTGTCGAGATCACTGAACGCCCGCAACGACTCGCTCGCCTCGCTGCTCAAGAACGCCGCCGACGTGAGCAAGGTGCTGGGCAAGCGCAGCGACAAGCTGAACACCCTGTTGCTCAACGGCAACGATCTGCTCGGCGTGCTGAACGAACGGCGGCTGGCCATCTCGAACCTGTTGGCCAACACCTCGGTGGTGGCCCAGCAGCTGACCGGTCTGGTCAAGGACAACGAGGCCACGCTGGCGCCGACCCTGCAGCGGCTGAACTCGGTGCTGGCGATGCTGGAGAACCAGCGCGACAACCTGTCCAAGGCGTTGCCGGGGCTGGCGAAGTTCGAACTCACCCAGGGTGAGACGGTGTCCAGCGGTTTCTACTACAACGCCTACGTGCCCAACGTGATCACGCCCCAGCTGATCCAGCCGTTCTTCGACTACGCCTTCGGCTTCCGGCGCGGCACCGATGCCGGCCAGCCGCCGGACAACGCCGGGCCGCGCGCGGAGATTCCGTTCCCGTACAACGGCATTCCGCAACCCAACGAACGGTGGGGGCAGCCATGAAGCGCAGGGGACTCGCCATAGCGGTGGCGGCCGTTCTGGCCGTGCTGCTGCTCGTGGGTGTGGGATTCCTGGTGCGCAACGTGTTCTACGCGCCCACCAAGGTCACCGCCTACTTCCCGAGCGCGACCGGCATCTACGCCGGTGACGAGGTACGGGTGTCGGGGGTGAAGGTCGGCAAGATCAACTCGATCGAGCCCGACGGCACCCAGGCCAGGATCACGATGAGCATCGACCGTGGCGTGCCGATCCCCGCCGACGCCAAGGCGGTCATCGTGGCCCAGAACCTGGTCGCCGCCCGCTATGTCCAGCTGACCCCGGCCTACCGGCGGGGCGGCGGCCCGAAGATGGCCAGCGGTGCGGTGATTCCGATCGACCGCACCGCGGTGCCGGTCGAGTGGGACGAGGTCAAGAACCAGGTGATGCGACTGGCCACCGACCTGGGCCCGAAGGGCAGCGTGTCCGCCACGTCGGTCAGCAGGTTCATCGACAGCGCCGCCAACGCGCTCGACGGAAACGGCGACAAGCTGCGGCAGACCATCGCGCAGTTGTCCGGGGTCAGCCGGGTGCTGGCCGAGGGCAGCGGCAACATCGTCGACGTCATCAAGAACCTGCAGACCGTGGTGAGCACCCTGCGGGACAGCAACGTTCAGATCGTCGCGTTCCAGAACCGGCTGGCGACGCTGACCAGTGTGATCAACGACAGCAGTTCGGATCTCGACGGCGCGATCGCCAACCTGTCGGTGGCCATCGGCGAGGTGAAGCGGTTCATCGCCGAGACCCGCGACCCCACCTCCGAGCAGATCCAGCGCCTCGGGAACGTCACCCAGATCCTGGTCGACAACAAGACCGCGCTGGAGAATGTGCTGCACATTTCGCCGACCGCGTTCGCCAACGGCTACAACATCTACAACCCGGACACCGGTGACTTCGGCGGCGGCTTCACCCTGCCGAACTTCTCCAGCCCGGCCGAGTTCGTCTGCGGTTCCATCGCCGCGATCGAGAACGTCACCGCGGCCGAGAGCGGCAAGCTGTGCGCACAGTACCTCGGTCCGGCGCTGCGGCTGTTGAACTTCAACTACATCCCGATCCCGACCAACCCGTACCTGATGAGGTCGGCGAACCCGAACAACATCGTCTACGCCGATCCGTCGCTGGCACCGGGCGGTCCGGGTCCGGTGCGTCCGCCCGAGGACGCACCGGCCATCTCGGCCTACACCGGGCTGAACAACGATGTCGGCGCGCCGGAGAACTACGGACAGCCGCCGGCGATCGCGCCCGGGCCGGGGGCGCCGGATGTCCCGCACGCACCGGCGTATCCCTCGCCCGCGCTGTTGCCGGGCCAGGAGGTGCCGACGGTGTCGAACCTGCCGGGCATGCTGATGCCGGGCGGGACCGGCCCGGTCCGCGATCCGTCGTACGTCGGGCCGCCCCCGCCGGCGGCGGTGCCGCCGGGCCCGCCCCTGCCCGCGGAAGGGACACCGTGATGCGTAGAACTTCCATCCGGCGGCTGCTCGTCGTGGGTTGCGGCGCGCTGCTGACCTCGGGTTGCGCGTTCCAGGGCCTGAACTCGCTGCCACTGCCCGGTGCGGTCGGCCGCGGTCCGGGCGCGAACGTCTACCACGTCGAACTCGACAACGTCGGCACGCTGGAATCGAATTCGCCGGTGCTGATGAACGACGTCGTGATCGGCAGCGTCGGTGCGATGAAGCTCAAGGGCTGGCACGCCGACGTCGAGATCTCGGTCAAGCCGGACGTCGGCATCCCCGCCAACGCGGTGGCGACCGTCGGGCAGACAAGCCTGCTCGGCTCGATGCACGTCGCGCTCCGAACGCCACTGGGCCAGGCCCCCAGCGGCCGGTTGGTTCCCGGCGCGACCATCCCACTGAAGCAGTCGTCGAAGTACCCCTCGACCGAGCAGACGCTGTCCGCGGTGGCCGCCGTGGTCAACGGCGGCGGTCTGGGTCAGATCAGCGACATCATCCATAACTTCAGCACTGCGCTGGCCGGCCGCGAGAGCGATGTCCGGGACCTGCTGATCCGCCTGGATGATTTCGTTGGTGTGCTCGACGCGCAACGCGACAGCATCGTCGCCTCGATCCAGTCGCTGAACCGGCTCTCCGGAACCTTCGCCGGGCAGACCGACGCGATCGACCGGGTGCTCAAGGAACTGCCCCCGGCGCTCGACGTCCTGATCAAGGAGCGGCCCGCGCTCACCACCGCGCTGGTGCGACTGGGGACCTTCAGCGACACCGCAACCGCTCTTGTGAACGACACCCAGACCGACCTGGTGCAGAACCTGAAGAACCTGGAGCCGGCGTTGAAGGGACTCGCCGACATCGGACCCGACCTCGGTAAAGCGATTCCCTATCTCACCACCTTCCCGTACAGCCAGGGCCTGATCGACCGAGGGGTTCGCGGCGACTACATGAATCTGTATGCCGTGCTGGACTTCACGGTTCCCCGGCTCAAGCGCGGGTTGTTCCTGGGCACCCGGTGGGGTGAGGAACATGCGAAACTCGTTCCCGCGCCCGGAGATCCATGGTACCTGAACTACAGCTACGACCCGCTGTCGGCTGGGGTGGCGCCGCCGCCGCAGTTCGATGACGCGGCTCCGGTCAACGCCGCTTCGGCCCCGCTGCCGCCGGTGGACGGCCCCATCCTGCCGGTCGTGCCGCAGCCGTTCGGCGGGCTCTTCGCGGTGCCCAGCCAGGAGACGGTCGACCAGATCTTCGCCGGCCCATATCCGGCCCAGGGCGGCCAGCCGCAGCCCGCTGCGGCAACGCCGGCCAGCGCTCCCAGCCCGACCGGAGGAAACTGATGCTTACGCGTTTCGTCCGGAATCAGTTGATCATCTTCACGATCGCCTCGATCGTGGGTGTGGCGGCGATGGTGTTCGTCTACATGCAGGTGCCGACGCTGCTGGGGGTCGGCAAGATCAACGTCAAGCTGGAGCTGCCCGCCAGTGGCGGTCTGTACCGGTTCGCGAACGTCACCTACCGGGGCGTCCAGATCGGCAAGGTGACTTCGGTCGACCTGACCGACGACGGCGCGGTGGCGACGATGTCGCTAAACACCTCGCCGAAGATTCCGTCCGACCTGCAGGCCAACATCCGCAGCATCTCGGCGGTGGGCGAGCAGTTCGTCGATCTGGTGCCGCGCACGAGGTCCGGGCCATACCTTGGTGACGGCTCGGTGATCCCGGCGAAGGAGGCCTCCGTCCCGCAGCCCGTCGGGCCGATGCTCGACCAGGTCAGCAAGCTGCTCGACACCATCCCGCAGGACAGGATCGCGCAGCTGCTCGACGAGTCGTTCAAGGCATTCAACGGCGCCGGCTTCGACATCCAGTCGCTGCTGGACTCCTCGTCGAAGCTGTCCGGCGATCTCAACGGGGTGTCCGACCAGACCCGGGCGCTGGTCGACGACAGCGGACCGCTGCTGGACGGGCAGGCGCAGACCAGCGACTCGATCAAGATCTGGGCGCGTAACTTCGCCGGCATCACCGATTCGCTGCACGCCAACGACCCCCAGATCCGCAACATCCTGCAGACTGGACCCGCTGCCGTCAGCGAGGTTTCGGCCCTGCTCAACCGGGTGAAGCCCACCCTGCCGGTGCTGCTGGCCAACCTGAACACGGTGGGCCAGGTCCTGGTGACCTACAACCCGGGCATCGAGCAGTTGCTGGTAATCCTGCCCGCCTACATCGCTGCCCAGGAGTCGTTCGGTCTGCCGAAGAACAATCCCACGGGTCTGCCGCTCGGTGAGTTCGCGACGATGTTCGGTGATCCGCCGCCGTGCACGGTCGGCTTCCTGCCACCGTCGCAGTGGCGCTCGCCGGCCGACCTCTCCGACATCGACACCCCGGACGGCCTGTATTGCAAACTGCCCCAGGATTCGCCGATCTCGGTGCGCGGGGCGCGCAATATCCCGTGCATGGACAAGCCCGGCAAGCGCGCACCCACGGTAGAGATCTGCAAGAGCGACATGCCGTATGAGCCGTTGGCCATGCGCCAGCACGCCACCGGGCCGTACCCCCTGGATCCCAGCCTGATCTCGCAGGGCATCCCCCCGGATGACCGGGTGACCTTCAACGACAACATCTATGGTCCACTCGACGGCACGCCGCGACCACCGGGTCCGCCGCCGGCCGCTCCAGCGCCCGCGCAGGCGCCGGTGGCCCCCGCCGCCGGCCAGCTGCCGCTACCGGAAGGTGTTGCCCCCCAGGCTCCGGCGGGTCCGCTGCCCGGTCCGGTGCCCGACGGTGGAGCGGTGCCCGCCGCACCCAGCGCGTACGGCGCGAACCCGACCGGTAAGCCGCCGGTGGCGGTGGCCTACTACGACCCGCAGAACGGCCGCTATCTGACGCCGGACGGCCAGTATCAGCAGCAGACCAGTGTCGCGGCCGGCGGTGCGGCCAAGACATGGAAGGACCTGCTGCCTACCTAGGCGGTTCGTCCGGATGGATGGAGACGACGTGATGCGCTCGGTCAGTGCACTGGTGGGTTCCGGTGTTGTAAGCCTGGTTGCCGCAACGGGAATCGCTTCGCCTGTGCACGCGGACGACACCACCGGCCTGCAGCTCAACGGCCGCTACCTCGTCACCTCCAACGGACAGTGGTCCAAGACCAACGAGGTCTTTCACGACGAGCAGGTGGTTCGGCAGGTGTGGACCACCTCCTCGAGTTGCGAGAGCCCCACGTCCTGCACCGGCCACCTGACGAGCAGCCTCGGTTGGGAAGCCGACATGGTCTACACCGAGGACCGCTGGGTGGTCCGCCGCACCATTCCCAACTGGATGCCGTGTTATGACGGGTCGGCGGCCCCTGGTCGGCAGGAGTTCCGGTTCTGGCCGGTGGATTCCAACGGTCAGCGCTATCCCACCGACGGGTCGACCTTCGGCGGCTACGACGAGACCTACGGCCTGTCCGGCGCCTGCGGGCGCAACATGCCGCTGGTGATCAAGATGCCGGTTCGGATGCAGCGCATCATCGAGTAAAGCGGCCGCGCCTCAGGCGAATTCGACGTCGGACATCTTGATCTGGCCGCCGTCGCGCTGCACCGTCACCACCACCCGCCACACCCGCGGCTGCTGGTCCTCCTTGGGCGCGTTCGGTCCCTCACGGTGTGACGTCGCGGCGATGAGGACCGTCGCGGTCTCCTCGTCCATCGACTCGACCGCCGCGTCGTTGACGGTCACCTTGGTGACCATCTTGGAATCCTGCAGGGCCTTGATCAGATCCTTCGAGGTGTCCTCGAAGTTGGTCTTCATCCTGCCCATCGAGTCGTCGATCACGCGTTGCACGCTCTCCTGGGCATGCGCGTAATCCATCGACATCAGGTTGACCACGCCCTGGCGGGCCGCGGCGGCGTACTCGGCGCTGCGATGCCGTTCCGCGTCGGCCTTGCGGTGCTCCCACAGCATCCAACCGGTGGCGCCAAGCAGGCCGGCGACCGCCACCAGCACGAGGATCGCGGCCAGCGCCGCGCGGCCGGGCAGTCGCCGCTTCTTCGCCGGGGGGACCTCGGCGGGTTCGTCGTCGGTCGCCTCGGCAAGCTCGTCGTCCATGATGGTCTCATCGACCTCGGGGGCGTCGCTACCCGCGGCTAACTTGCGGCGCAATTCATCCGCACGGGCACGGGCCGCCTCCGCCCGCGCCTCGGCCTCGGCGGCGGCGGCCTCCGCGGCCTCGGCCGATGCGGCGCCGTCGGCGTCGGGAGTCTTGGACTCGGGCTTGCCGGACGGCATTACGACCTCCTCGTCTAGCACTGCCGCCCAGCATTGCACAGCAACTATTTTTTCTTCCCGGAGGGGGAGAATTCGCTTACCGAATATGGGAAGGTATTCGGGTGCGTATGACCGTGGCAGCTCTTGCTGCGCCCCTGGCTGCGGGTCTGCTGATGCCGGCCCAGGCCGCCGCGGACCCCGCCCCGGCGCCGGCCCCGGCGCCCATCAACGCCAGCGAGTGCAACGACGCCTTCTGCACGCCCGGGATCACCGCCGGGGTGGAGCTCGGTGCGCCGTGCAGCGACACCGGCTACTACGTGTTCGGCGTGGACACCCGCAACAACTGGGGCAGGTTGGTGTTCTGCGGTTCGCCGCGGCGCTACGAGCCGCGCTATTTCCGGTCGCCGCCGATGGTCGGCGTAAAGGAGTTCAACAGCAACTGCAGCGGTTACGAGACCTACGTCGCGCAGGCGCCCGACGGCCTGTTCCTCACCTGCGCCGCGCAGAACGGCGAATCCATCTGGGTCCGCGGGGACGCCTGACGCTCAGGCCGCCGGGGTGAACCGGACGTGAATGTCGGTGAGCCCCCGCAGGATGTAGGTCGGTTCGTAGTTGTAGCTCCGCGCGCCGGCCGGCCCGTGGAACGCTTCGTCGACGGTGATCTCACCCATCCGATCCAGCATGCGCTCCAGCGACACCCGGCCCTCGACGCGCGCCAGTGGCGCGCCCGGGCAGGAGTGCACGCCGCGGCCGAAAGCGATGTGCTCGCGGACGTTGGCGCGGCGGAGGTCGAACTCATGAGGATCGCTGAACCGGCGCGGATCGCGATTGACCGCACCGGGTAGCACCATCACGACGGTGCCGGCCTTGACGTCCAATTCGCCGACCTTCGTCGTCCGGCGGGCCAGCCGGGAGTCGCTCTTCACCGGGCTCTCCAGCCGCAGCGACTCCTCGATGAAGGTGGGGATCAGGCTGCGGTCCCCGCGCAGCGCCCGCTGGATGTCCGTGCGCTCGGCGAGGGCCTTGATCGCGGCCGACAGCAGCTTGGCGGTGGTCTCCTGGCCGGCCGCGAACAGGAATGTCGCGGTGCGCACCACGTCGATGATCTCCGGGGTGGACCCGTCGGGGTACTTGGCGGTCGCCAGGTCGGTCAGCACGTCGTCGCGGGCCCGGCTGCGGCGGTCCTCCAGGTAGCCGCTGAACTTTTCGTCAAGGAACTCCAGCGGGTTGCGTCCGACCGACTCGTGGTCCAGCGAGCCGACCCGTGCCCCGGGCCGCTCGGCCCCGAGCACCACGCGGAACTCCCGGTGGTCCTCCTCGGGAACGCCGAGCAGATCGGCGATCACCAGGAGGGAGAACGGTTTCGCATACTCGGCGAGGAACTCGCTGTGGCCCTCGGCCAGGAACTCGTCGAGTTGGCGGTCGGCCAGCCGCCACATGAAGTCCTCGTTCTCCTTGAGCCGCTTGGGCGTCAGCAGTCGGCTGAGCAGCGATCGGGCCTTGGTGTGCTCGGGGGGATCCATGGTGACCATGTGCTCGTACATCGGGAATGCGGTGCGGTGCGCGTCGATCTGAGCGTTGAGGTCGTCGCCCTCGGGGGTGAACGGCAGGGGAGGGAACGGGCCCCCCAACGCCACGCAGGACGAGAAGTCCTCGACGTTCTTGTAGACGCCGAGCGCCTCGTCGTAGCCGGTGACAGCGACGAAGCCGTGTGGCTCCAGCCGAAGCACCGGGTTCTGCTCCCGCAGGTAGTCGTAGTACGGGTAGGGGTCGGCCACCAGCGACTGGTCGGTGAGGAAATCAAGGCCGGCGTAATCGGTCATGCGTGAGTCCTCCCGGGAGCGCGAAATGCTGAGCACTTGCTTAGCATGCCGTAAAGTGCACGGTCAAGGTTGGCCGCCAACGCCCACGTACGATCGGCGTGTTCAGTGGAGAACGGAGTGATCATGGCATCGGCGCGACGCATCGGGGCGCCCGACGCGAAGAATCGCGCCGCGCTGATCGACGCCGCCGAAGCGCTGATGATCGAGGACGGCTACGCCGCGGTGACCTCGCGCCGGGTCGCCGAGAAGGCCGGGCTCAAACCGCAACTGGTGCACTACTACTTCCGCACCATGGACGACCTCTTCCTCGAGGTGTTCCGCCGCTACGCCGACCTGGGTATCGAAGCCCATCGACAGGCGCTGGAATCGGCTCAGCCGCTGTGGGCGCTGTGGCGGTTCGGCATCAACCCCGCGGCCAGCCGGCTGACCATGGAGATGGCCGCGCTGGCCAATCACCGCAAGGAGTTGCGCACCGAGATCGCCCGCTACGCAGTCGTATTCCGCGAGCAGCAGCGCGCGGCGTTCGTCACCGCGTTGCAACGGCACGGTGTGCTACCGGACGAAGTACCGCCCATCGTGTGGTCGATCCTGCTCACCGGGGTCTCGACGGTGGTCATGATGGGCGAGGCCCTCGGGGTCACCGCCGGGCACGCCGAAACCCTAGAGGTCGTCGAGCGGTATCTGACCTTGATGGAGGGCGAGCCCAGCGAGAGCGACTCAGCTCACCAGTGGCGCAACGAGCACAGCGCACCCTTGGCGCCGGAGTTCTGCGAAACAACCACACCGTCCACGGCCAGCACGCAGTGAAAATTCGGCGGGAACTTCGAGGGCCCGCTGGTCGCCATCACCATCGCCCACTCGTTGGGGTTGGCCAGTTGCACGTTCATCGTCCACTGCTGCCCGGGCCCCAGGTCGGCCTCGACCTTCGGGCTGAACAGGTAGGGATCATGGCTGTAGTCGGCCCATGTCGGCGGATCGGTGTCGCGGTAATAGACCTGCGCGCCGCGGAACGGCTGCTCGGTGAAGACACTGTAGGTGATCTGGTGCATTACCGCCTCGTCGGCGCCGGCGGGAACCGCGGCGGCGGCCAACCCCGTGGTCGCGACCAGCACGGCCGCACCGAACCGGACGAACCTCATGGCACTGCCTGGCACGCCGCCTCCTTCACGAGAAGCTATTCGGCGATTGTAGGGCTTGGCTGTGGCCGCTCACCGGCGAACCCGTGATCTCGGCAAAGCTACTTCCCCCGGTTCATCACCCGGTCGGCGGCGGCCCAATGCTCGTCGGAGACCCACAGCCCGGCAAACGCGGAGATCGCCTCCTCCGGAGTCACCCCGGCGAGGACCCGCTTGATCTCACCGGCCGGCCGGTGCGCCAAAGACTGCGCCACCGAACGCCATTCGGCATCGAACTTCGCCCGCGGGACCACCCGGTTGATCAAGCCGATGCGGTGCGCCTCGGCGGCGGACAGCACGGTGCCCGACCCGGCCAGCAGCAGGGCCTCGCTGCGCCCCACCAGCGCGGCCAGCCGTTCGGCCCCGCCCCACGCCGGCATGATCGCCAGCGACACCTGGTTGAAGCCGATCTTCACGTCGTCGGCGGCCATCCGGATGTCGGCCGCGACCGCAACCTCGGCGCCCCCGCCGAGGGCGTGGCCGTTGAGGGCGGCAATGACCGGGGCCGGAAACGCCGCGATGCGGTCGCAGATCGCTCGCATCCGGCGGGCCATGCCGGCGGCCTCGTCGAGCGTGCGCAGCGCGGCGAGCTCCTTGAGGTCACCGCCGGAGACGAACGCCCGGTCACCACCCCCGCGGATCACCAGCGCGGCGGCTCCGGCGGCGGAGTCGAGGGCCGCCTCGAGTTCGCCCATGGTCGACAGTGCGATGGCGTTGCGGGCGTGCGGACGGTCGATCGTCAGGACCGCCAGGCGGTCGATCCAGTCGACGTCCACCATTGTTGATTCTCCAATTTCGGTATTGGCATTCTCGCATCGCGAGAATAGCATCGCCAATACGATGCGGAACATCCCGGTTGAGCTGAGGAAACACTACGAGGAACAGGGGTGGTGGACCCAGGACACCCTCGGTGAACTCCTCGCCCGTGGCCTGGCCGCCAACCCGGACACCGGCTTCTGGGTACATTCCGACGTCCGGCCGTACCAAGGCACGTTTCGCGATGTGGAGACCATGGCCCGCCGGCTGGCCGCGGGCCTGCGGGCGCGCGGCGTCGGGCCCGGCGACATCGTCGCGTTCCAGCTGCCCAACTGGGTCGAAGCCGCGGTGACGTTCTGGGCTTCGGCATTCCTGGGCGCGGTGGTGGTGCCGATCGTGCACTTCTACGGCCGCAAGGAGCTGGCCTACATCATCGACACCGTCAAGCCGAAGGTGTTCATCAGCACGGCCCACTTTCGGCACATGGAGTTTCATCCGGACCTGTGCGCCGACATCCCCATCGTGGGGCTGGTGGGCGGCGATTTCGACGATCTGCTCGCCGACGAGCCGATGAGCGGCGAACTGCACACCGACCCGGCCGCACCGACGCTGATCGCCTTCACCTCCGGCACCACCCGCGACCCCAAGGGCGTCGTCCACAGTCACCAGACGCTGAGCTGCGAGACGCACCAGCTGCTGGCCAACTATGCGACCGACCGCGGCCGCCAGATCACCGCCACCCCGGTCGGCCACTTCATCGGGATGGTCGGCGCGTTCCTGATCCCGGTGATCGAGGGCGCGCCGGTCGACCTGTGCGACGTGTTCGACCCGGGCCGGGTGCTGGAACTGATGGAGAGCGAGGGCATGTCGATGGGGGGCGGGCCGCCGTTCTTCGTCACCAGCCTGCTCGACCACCCGAACTTCACCGAGGCACACCTCAAGCGGATCAAGCACGTCGGCCTCGGCGGATCGACGGTGCCGGCGGCCGTCACCCGCCGGCTCGCCGATCTGGGCATCCACGTCTTCCGGTCCTATGGCAGCACCGAGCATCCGTCCATCACCGGCTCGCGCCAGGACGCGCCGGAGGAGAAGCGGTTGCTCACCGACGGCAACGTCCGTCCGGGCGTGGAGATCAAACTGACCGAGGAGGGCGAGATCCTCTCCCGCGGGCCGGACCTGTGCCTGGGCTACACCGACGACGAACTCACCGCGCGGGCGTTCGACGGCGAGGGCTGGTATCACACCGGTGACATCGGCATCCTCGACTCCGACGGGTATCTGACCATCACCGACCGCAAGGCGGACTTCATCATTCGCGGCGGCGAGAACATCAGCGCGCTGGAGGTCGAGGAGCTGCTGCTGACCATGCCCGAGGTGGCCGAGGCGGTCGTGGTGGCCACGCCCGAGCCCCGGCTGGGTGAGCACGCGGCGGCGGTGTTGCGGATCCGGGATGGCCACGCCATGCCGACGCTCGAAGAGGTGCGCGCACACTTCGAGCGTTCGGGTGTCGCCCGGCAGAAGTGGCCGGAGGAACTGCACCGGGTCGACGACTACCCGCGCACCGCGAGCGGCAAGGTGCAGAAGTACCTGGTGCGCAAGAGCATTCGCGAAGGTCGCTTGAGTTGAGATGGCGTTGAGAGCGAAGTTCGGACGGGATTCGCGCTCTCAGTGCGGTGTCAAGGCCAGGCCTGGCGGACCCGGCGCACGATATCGGTCTTCCGGTGGCCGGCGATCACCCTGATGCGGCGCCATCCGACGTGAGCGATGTATTCGGATCGGGCCAGATCGTCGCGGTAGATATTGCGATCGACGCGATGCTGCTCACCGTCATATTCGACCGCGACCATCACATCGCGCCAGCCCATGTCGAGAAAGTAGTGCGAGTAGCCGTCCAGTCTGGGCACCGGTATCTGGGTCTCGGGGCGGGGAAAGCCCGCCTGGATCAACAGTAGTCGCAGCCACGTTTCACGAGGTGACTGCGCACCCGCATCGACTTGCCGCAGCAGGCCTCCCACCCTGCTCAGACCCTTGACGTGCGGATGCTTGCTCGCGATGTCGAGAACATCATCAACGGCGAAGTTGCTGGCGCAGGCCAATGCGTCGAGCCGCTCGATCGCCGAACCGGACGGCCCCCGCCGCGCGAGGTCGAAGGCGGTCCGCGCAATGCTGGTCACCGCAACGCCCCTGCGGCAAACGATCTCCCGATCGAGGAGGGTTTCGTTGCGGACCTTGAGTCCGGGTGGCGACTTGCGACCTGGCCAGTTCAGTTCTACGACAGCGTCGTCGTCGACCCATTTCGCGCCGTGCAGCGCCGACGCCGCGACGCCCGAGATCACACCCTCGCGCCGCGACCACAGCCACGCCGCGACAGCGCGGTCATGAACTGACAGGTGCGCGCGCTTCGCCGTGTAGACATTGGGTAGCACCCGGCGGTAGCGGGCCCGCAGGTCGTACTTGCTTACCGCACCAGCCGCGAACGCCTCAGTTCCGATGAACATCTGCGCCATGGGTCGGAGCTTGCCAAAGGCGGCGGATACCCGCTGTCTGCGATCCACAGCGTGTTGATGCGGCACTGAGAGCGAAGATCCGGCTGGCAAGTCGCTCTCAGTGCGGTGTCAACGCTCGAGCTCGACCGGCGTGCCGGTCGCGGCCAGGTGCCCGGCCCGGTAGCCGAACACCATCGCCGGGCCGATGGTCCCGCCGGCGCCGCCGTAGGCTCGCCCGGTCACGCCCGCCATCGCGTTGCCCGCGGCGTACAGCCCGGGAATCGGCTCGCCGCTGACATGCAGTACCCGGCCGTCGGAGTCGGTGCGCGGGCCACCCTTGGTGCCCATCGAGCCGATCGAGATCGGCACGGCGTAGAACGGCGCGGTGTCGATGGGGCCCAACGTCTTTCCCGCCGTCGTCGTCGCCGAGGCGTCACCCCAGTAGCCGTCGTAGGCGCTCGAACCCCGGCCGAAGTCCGGGTCCACCTCGTGGGCGACGTTGTCGTTCCACCGCTCCAAGGTCGCCGCGAGACCATCGGGATCGATGCCGGTCTTCTCGCCCAACTCGGCGAGGTCGGCGGACTGGTTGAACCAGTCCGGCGGGGGCCCGTCCGGCTCGACGCCGAGAAAGCCGTAGTGCTTGAGGTGCAACGAGTCGAACACCATCCAGGCCGGATCGTTGACGTAGCCACCGCGCGGGTCGAGGTAGTGGAACGCGCCCGCCATCGAGTTGTAGTCACAGGCCTCGTTGACGAATCGCTTGCCGGCCCGGTTCACGATGATGCTGCGTGGCCGGGTGCGCTCCAGGCGCACGCTGCGGCTCCGCGGCTTGCCGTCGATGGTGTCGCCGGGGATGCGCACGATCGGCACCCACCAGGCCTCGCCCATGTTGCCCAGATCCGCGCCCTGGGCCATCGCCATCCGCAGTCCGTCGCCGGTGTTGTTCGGCGGAGAGACTGCGCCCCGCATCGGGCCGCGCAGGAAGGCACCGACGAGGGCCTCGTTCCACTCGAAGCCGCCGGTGCCCAGGATGACGCCCCGGCGTGCGCGCACGACGATCTCGCTGCCCGGCAACTGGATTCGCACCCCGATGACCGATCCCGAATCCGAGATCAGCTCGAGCGCCCTGGCGTCGGTCACCGGGACGACACCACGGTCCAGCAGGCCCTTGAGCAGACCGGCGATCAGGGCCCCGCCGGCCACCACGATCTCGCCGCCCCGGTCGTCGACGTCGGCGTTGAGGCGCGCCCTGGTCTCGGCGTCGAACCCGACGTTGCTCCAGTCGGCGGGGAACGTCGTGATCTTCTCCGCCCACTCGCCGACGCGGGAGACCTCATAGGGCATGGGACTCAGCGACCGCCCGCCGACCGCCTTGCCGCCCGGTAGTTCCGGCTTGTAATCCAGGTAGCCGGGCGCGATCTCGAATCGAGCGTCACTGTGCTTCTCGACGAAGTCGATCACCGATTCCCCGGTGCGCACGAACGTGCCCACCAGATCCTCGTCCATCGCGCCGAGTGCCTGGGCCCGCAGGTAGGTCAGCGCATCCTCGACGGGCAGGTCGACATCGGGGGAGCGGTGGTGCGCCGGCGTCCACACGACGCCACCCGAGACGGCGGTGGTACCCCCGACGGTCGGGGCCTTCTCGTAGACCGCGACGGAGGCGCCGTCGACGGCGGCGGTGAGTGCCGCGGTCAGTCCGGCCGCACCGGTGCCCAGCACGACCACATCGACCTCGCGATCCCAGTTGGGCGAGTCCGGATGTGCCATGGTCGGCTCCCTCTTCGGTGCGGTTGCCGCACAACGAGTTTCGGTGTGTGCAGATAACGGACGGCGTGGTTTGTTCTTTACACGCTAACGACGGGATTCGCGGGGTGTCAAGCGGCCGGCGGGCATTTGCGCAGTTCAGCGGGGTGCTTAACTGAGGACCTTCGAAAGGCGTTCCGCCGCAGCGACAACGGCGTCCCTGCCGCGCAGCACGACGTCCTCGCGATGCGAGATCAGGTTGATGCAGGTATGCGGCGAACCAGGCGGCCGGAGCACCGGAACCGCCAGGCCGTAGGTGCCCGGCTCGATCTCGCCGTGGGTGATGACCCAGCCCTGCTCGCGGGTCCTGGTCACTAGCTCCCGCTCGCCGGGCCGGGCCGGCATGCTGGCCAGCAGGGCGATGCCGGCCGCACCCCGGTCCAGCGGGTAGCAGCTGCCCTCGTGGAAGGACAATTGGTAGGACACCTGGGTGGGCACGATCACGGCGATGGCCACCTGCTGATCGCCCTCGGCCACCAGGAGCGACACCGTGGTGCCCACTTCGTCGGCCAGCGCGCGCAGGACCGGCAGGCTCAGTTCGCGGATGTTGTTGTCAAACGAGGCGCCCAGCGTCGCCAGCCCGGCGGCGCTGCGAAACCTGCCATCCTCGCCCTTGGCGACCAACCGGTACTGGGCCAGCGTGCTCAGCACCCGGTAGGCGATGGTGCGGTGCACCCCGATGCGGTCGGCCACCTGCTGAATCGTCAGCCCGCCCTTGGCCGCCGCGACCAGCTGCAAAGCGCGCAGCCCCCGCGCCAGCGTCTGGGAGCCGGGCGCGCTGG
>JAGQTW010000003.1:18671-21759 GCA_020438785.1 Mycobacterium sp.
CTTGACAGACCGCGCCGAGAGTGATGCTCTGATATCTATAGCACACCATAGTGCACTAATTACACATACCGCTTACAAAAATGAGAATGCCATTATCGCAGAAGGGGCGGCTGGTGGCGCAGTTCGAGAGCGTTTGGAGTGACCTGCAGGGCGTGCCGTTCTCGCAGGGCTACCTGAACGCCGGCGGCTTCCGCACCCGCTACCTGCATGCGGGTGATCGGCACAAACCCGCGCTGGTCCTGCTGCACGGGTCCGGCGGACACGCGGAGGCGTACGTCCGCAACCTCGAGTCCCATGCGGAGCACTTCTCCACCTGGTCGATCGACATGCTGGGGCACGGCTACACCGACAAACCCGGGCACCCGCTCGAGATCCGGCATTACGTCGAGCACCTGAGGGCGTTCCTGGACGCCATCGGCGCGCAGCGCGCGCATCTGTCCGGGGAGTCGCTGGGCGGTTGGGTGGTCTCCCGCTTTGCCGTCGACCATCCCGACCGGCTCGACCGCCTGGTGCTCAACACCGCGGGCGGCTCGCAGGCCGATCCCGAGGTGATGAAGCGGATCATCGCCCTGTCCATGGCCGCGGCCGAGAACCCGAGCTGGGAAACCGTGCAGGCCAGGATCAAATGGTTGATGGCCGACAAGTCCAAGGACTACGACGACATCGTCGCCAGCCGCCAGCGGGTCTACCGCCAGCCCGGTTTCGTCGGCACGATGCGCGACATCATGGCCCTGCAGGATCCCGATATCCGGCAACGCAACCTGTTGGGGCCCGCAGACTATGGCGCGATCAGTGCACCCACGTTGGTGCTGTGGACCAGTGACGACCCGACCGCCGATGTCGGTGAGGGGCGACGCATCGCGCAGATGATCCCCGGTGCGCGGTTCGAGGTGATGGCCGGCTGCGGCCACTGGCCGCAGTACGAGGATCCCAAGACGTTCAACCGGCTGCACATCGACTTCCTGTTGGGCCGGTGAGCATGGCGGTCAATGGCAACGGGTCGGTACCGGACGTCGACGTCATCGTAGTCGGCGCCGGACCGGTTGGGCTGACCCTGGCCAATGTGCTTGGGCTGCAGGGGGTTCGCACCCTGGTGGCCGAGGAACGCGACGCGCTGATCGACTATCCGCGCGGGGTGGGGCTCGACGACGAGGCGCTGCGCACCTTCCAGGGCATCGGCCTGGTCGAGACGGTGCTGCCACACACCGTGCCGAATCAGATCCTGCGGTTCTTCGACGGCAGACGACGGCTGCTGGCCGAGATGGCGCCACCGGACGCGCGGTTCGGCTGGCCCAAGCGCAACGGCTTCGTTCAGCCCCTCGTCGACGCCGAACTTCTCAAGGGTCTGGACCGCTTCGCGCATGTCGAGGTGGCCTGGGCGCACCCGATGACCTCGATCACCGAGAGCGGCGACGGCGTCACCGTGTGCTTGGACCACGGAGGCGCCACCAGGGAGGTCCGGGCCCGTTATGTCGTCGGCTGCGACGGGGGCCGCAGTGCCACAAGGCGTTTGATGGGGGTCTCGTTCGACGGAACAACCTCATCGACACGATGGCTGGTGATCGACGTCGCCAACGACCCGCTCGGCCATCCCAACAGCGAGGTCGGGGCCGACCCCGCCCGGCCCTATGTCTCGATCTCGATCGCCCACGGCATCCGCCGCTTCGAGTTCATGATCCACGCCGACGAAACCGACGAGCAGGCAGAGGATCCCGCGTTCGTCGCCGCGATGCTCGGCAAGCTGATCCCGTACCCCGACCGCGCCGACATCATCCGCAGGCGGGTCTACACCCACCACTCCCGGATCGCCGGAGCGTTCCGCAAGGGGCGCCTGCTGGTCGCCGGGGACGCCGCCCATCTGATGCCGGTATGGCAGGGCCAGGGGTACAACAGCGGTATCCGCGACGCGGCCAACCTCGGCTGGAAACTGGCGGCCGTGGTCAACGGTAGGGCGGGCGAGAAGCTGCTGGACACCTACGATGTCGAGCGCCGCAAGCACGCCCGGGCGATGATCGACCTGTCCACCACCGTCGGCCGGGTGATCTCGCCGACCAACCGCCGCGTCGCCGGTGCCCGCGATATCGCGATCCGAGCGGCCTCCCTGGTCCCGACCCTCAAGCGCTATGTGCTCGAGATGCGGTTCAAGCCGATGCCGTTCTATGAACAGGGCGCGGTGGTGCACAGCCAGCCGCCCGCGCCGGGAGTGGGCACCCTGTTCATCCAGCCGCGCGTCGACACCCGCGACGCGCCGAACGTCCTGTTCGACGACGTCATCGGCCCCTGGTTCGCGGTGCTGTGCTGGAACAACCACCCGCGAAAGATTCTGGGCGAGCGGGCCTTTGCGGCCTGGAAGTTCCTCGGCGCGGTCTTCGTCGCGCTGCGCCCGCAGACCCAGCTGTTCTGGCCCGACCAGGACGACCCCGACGTCGTCGTGGTCGGTGACCGCACCGGCGCGCTCAAATCGTGGTTCGACGCCCGCGAGGAGTCGGTGCTGTTCCTGCGTCCGGACCGCTGCATCGCCGGGGCCTGTATCGCCCAGCGCGCTCCGGAGCTGAGCGCGGCCCTGATCGACAAGCTGACCCTGATCCCGGGAGGCAACGATGGCCCTGGCCCTCTGCTGCATGTCACACAGCCCGCTGCTGAATCTTCCCGGCCCGTCGGCGGAACTGCTCGAGGACGTGGAGGGCGCACTGAGCACCGCACGTGACTTCGTCCGCGACTACGACCCGGAACTGGTCGTCATCTTCTCCCCGGACCACTACAACGGCTTCTTCTACAAGTTGATGCCGGCGTTCTGCATCGGCACCGCCGCCACCGGGGTCGGTGACTACGGTTCGCAGTCCGGAGCGCTCGACGTGCCGGCCGCACTGGCGACCGAACTGGCCGAGCACGTGCTGGACTGCGGTGTCGACGTGGCCATCTCGGCCGGGATGGACGTCGACCACGGCACCGTACAACCGTTGGAGAAGCTGTTCGGCGATGCGACCGCCGTACCGGTCGTCCCGATTTTCATCAATTCGGTCGCCACCCCGCTGGGGCCGCTGCACCGCTCGAGGGCGCTCGGGGCCGCGGTGGGCGGCTTCCTGGC
>JAGQTW010000249.1 GCA_020438785.1 Mycobacterium sp.
GTCGCAGATCTCGCGGACCCGCTCGAAGTATCCGGGCGGCGGCGGGAAGCAGCCGCCGGCGTTCTGCACCGGCTCGAGGAACACCGCGGCGACGGAGTCCGGGCCCTCCATCTCGATGGCCTCGGCGATCCGGTTGGCCGCCCACTGACCGAACTCCTTGATGTCGGTGTCGTGGCCCTCGGGCGCGCGGTAGAAGTTGGTGTTCGGCACCCGGAAGCCGCCGGGGGTGATCGGCTCGAACGGTTGCTTGAAGGTCGGCAGGCCGGTGATGGCCAGCGCGCCGTGCGGGGTGCCGTGATAGGCGATGCTGCGGGAGATCACCTTGTACTTGCCGGGTTTGCCGGTCAGCTTGTAGTACTGCTTGGCCAGCTTCCACGCCGACTCGACGGCGTCGCCGCCGCCGGTGGTGAAGAAGACCCGGTTCAGGTCGCCGGGTGCGTAGCCGGCCAGCCGCTCGGCCAGTTCGATGGCGGGCGGGGTGGCATAGGACCACAGCGGGAAGAACTCCAGGGTCTGGGCCTGCTTCTTGATCGCGTCGGCGATCTCCTCGCGGCCGTGGCCCACCTGCACCACGAACAGGCCGGACAGGCCGTCGATGTAGCGCTTGCCGTTGCTGTCGTAGATGTAGACGCCGTCGCCGCGGGTGATGATCGGCGGAGTGTTGCCCTCCCCGTGCCGGGCGAAGTGACCCCACAGGTGCCGGTCTGCCTTTGCGCCGAGTTCGGCGGTCAGGTTCTGGCTGGCGGTCGTTGTCATCGGGTTCCCCAATTGTATTGTTGTTTAACGAGTTTCAGGTAGACCAGCGTCTCCGTTGCCGTGACGCCGGGTACCGCGCGGATCTCGGTGTTGAGCAGTTCCAGCAGCTCGGCGTCGTCCTCACACACGACTTCGACGATGGCGTCGAAGGTGCCCGCGGTGAGCACGACGTAGTCCACGGCGTCGATCTGCGCCAGCTTCTCGGCGACCTTGGTGGTGTCGCCGGTGCAGCGGATGCCGATCATCGCCTGGCGGGCGAATCCGAGCTGCATCGGATCGGTCACCGCGACGATCTGCATCACGCCGGAGTCGACGAGTCGTTGCACCCGCTGGCGCACCGCCGCCTCGGACAGGCCGACGGCCTTCCCGATCCCGGCGTAAGATCGCCGACCATCCTGCTGAAGCTTTTCGATGATGGCCTTGGACATCTCGTCGAGTTGGAACGGTGCGCCCGCACTGGACCCGACAGCGCGGACGGGGAACCGGCTGGCCGGCACTCCCGAGTCGCGCATGCCCATGATTGTGCACGGAATCCGTTGTTTTAGGCAACGGGATCGATGAGATTGGTCGTCAACGCCCGTCCAAACTGCAGGAATGCGTAGCAGGGCGGGTTGTCGTCGGCTACCGTGACCGTGTGACTGCACTCACCTCCGATCAGACCAGAATTGTGCCCAGTAGCTGGATCGATGGTGCCCCGGTGACGACCGGCGGCACGCCCTACCAGGTGGTCAATCCGGCCAACGGAAACACCGTGGCCGAACTCGCGCTGGCGACGGCGGCCGATGTGGACGCCGCGGTGGCCTCCGCCCGTGCCGCGCTGCCCGGCTGGAAGACCGCCACCCCCGCGGCACGGTCGGCGGTACTGGCCAAACTGGCCGAACTCGTCGAGGCCAACGCCGATCAGCTGATCGCCGAGGAGGTCTCCCAGACCGGCAAGCCGGTGCGGCTGGCCACCGAGTTCGACGTGCCCGGCAGCATCGACAACATCGCCTTCTTCGCCGGGGCGGCCCGCCACCTGGAAGGCAAGGCCTCCGCGGAGTACTCCGGCGATCACACCTCGTCGATCCGGCGGGAGGCGGTCGGCGTGGTCGCCACCATCACGCCGTGGAACTACCCGCTGCAGATGGCGGTGTGGAAGGTGATCCCCGCGCTGGCCGCCGGCTGTTCGGTGGTGATCAAGCCCGCCGAGCTGACCCCGCTGACCACCCTCACGTTGGCCCGGCTGGCCACCGAGGCCGGCCTGCCCGACGGGGTGTTCAACGTCGTCACCGGCTCCGGTATCGACGTCGGCACCGCCCTGGCCGGCCACCCGGACGTCGACGTCGTCACCTTCACCGGCTCCACCGCGGTGGGCCGGCGGGTGATGGCGGCCGCGGCGGTCCACGGCCACCGCACCCAACTCGAACTCGGCGGCAAGGCGCCGTTCGTGGT
>JAGQTW010000250.1 GCA_020438785.1 Mycobacterium sp.
GCAGTCGGGCAGGTTGTTGGTGCCGTACTCGCGGGCGAAGAGCTGGTAGAGGAAGGCCGGCTCGTTCATGATCCGGCCGCTGGTGTAGAAAACCGCGTCGTCGGGGGAATCGAGCGAACGCAGGCGGTCACTGATCAGGTCCAGCGCTCGGTCCCACTCGATCACCTCGTAGTGGTCCGAGCCTTTGGCTCGATACACGGGCTCGGTGATCCGTCCCTGGCGGCCCAGCCAGAACTCGGACTTGTCGAGCATGCTGGTAAGGGAGTTGGCGGCCCAGAAGTCGCGGGGAATCAGGACCGGGGTGATCTCCGAATTCAGGGACTTCATCCCGTTCTCGCAGAAGTCGATCGCCGGCGGCTTGTTCTCGCTGATCCAGGCGCAGCTCGGGCAATCGAAGCCGCGCTTGTGATTCATCGTGAACGAGGCCCGGAAGGTCTTACGGGGACCGAAGTTCCGCAGGGCCGGGATCATCGAATGAGCGATCGATGGAAGTCCGGCCGCCACCTTCTTCGGGGGACCGACCTTGAGTTCCTCGTCGCTGAAGTCCTTCTCTGGTGGCTTGTAGCCGCTCATCGGACCGCGATCCTCGAGTCCCGACCAACTGCTTCCTCGGAGCCCTGACCCTCTTCGACTGCCACGCGGATCCGGTCGGGGCGACTGTAGGCGACCAGTGAGTCCCCCCGCACAAAACCGGCCAGCGTGATCTCCGAGGCGACGGCCAGTTCGACGGCCAAGCTCGAGGGTGCCGAGACCGCGGAAAAGATCGGGATGCCGGCCATCTTCGCCTTCTGGACCAGTTCGAAGCCGGCCCTTCCGGAGACCTGGAGCACACAGCCGGCGAGCGGCAACATCCCTTCCATCAGCGCCCAGCCGATCACCTTGTCGACGGCGTTGTGGCGGCCGACGTCCTCGCGTACCGCCAACAGAGTGCCGTCGGCGGTGAACAGAGCCGCCGCGTGCAGGCCGCCAGTGCTCGCGAAAACCTTCTGGGCCGAACGCAATTGGGCCGGCAGCGACGTGAGCGTCGCCGTCGACAGCGACGTCGGGTCGTCCCCGGGGGAATGCCGGCTCGACAACCGGACCGCCTCCAGGGAAGCTTTGCCGCACACCCCGCAGGACGAGGTGGTGTAGAAGTTGCGGGTGACGTCGGTGTCCGGGGGCGGCACATCCGCGCGCAGCGTCACGTCCAGGACGTTGTAGCTGTTGGTGCCGTCGGGGTTGGATTCCGCTCCGCGACAGTACTGCACCTTCAGCACGTCGTCGCGGCGGGCGACGACGCCCTCGGTGAGCAGAAAGCCCTGCGCCAGTTCGATATCGGAGCCCGGCGTGCGCATCGTCACGGTCAGCGGCGTGCCGTTGACCCGGATCTCCAGTGGCTCCTCGACGACGAGGGTCTCTGGCCGTTCGGTGCTGTGGTCGGCGGTCAGGTGGCTGACGCGTCGCCGCGCCGTCACCCGCCCCATCGGCCAGCTCCCGGGTCGCTGCGCTCCTGCCCGCCGGCGCTGATTCCCGGGTCGCTGCGCTCCTGCCCGCCGGTCGGCTCCAGCCGGATCGTGATCGCCTTGGACGCCGGGGTGTTCGACTTGGCCGCAACATGATCCAGCGGCACCAGGGGATTGGTCTCGGGGTAGTAGGCCGCGGCATTGCCGACGGGTGTCGAGTACGGGACCACGAGGAAGTCCTTGGCGCGGCGCTCTTGCAGTCGGCCCGCCCCGTCGGTGAACTCCGAGACCAGGTCGACCCGTTGGCCCTCGCTCAAGCCGAGCGTGGCGATGTCGGCGGGGTTGACGAAAACCACGCGGCGGCCGCCCTTCACGCCGCGGTAGCGGTCGTCGAGGCCGTAAATCGTGGTGTTGTACTGGTCGTGGCTGCGCAGGGTCTGCAGCACCAGCCGCCCCCGCGGTACCGGAACCCACTGCAGCGGATTGACCGCGAAGTTGGCCTTGCCGGTGCTGGTGTGGAACTCCCGGGCATCGCGCGGCGGATGCGGCAGCTGGAAGCCGTCCGGCTGCCGGACCCGGCGGTTGTAGTCGGCGCAGCCCGGCACCACCGCGGCGATGGCGTCGCGGACGGCGTCGTAGTCACCGGCGAACTTCTCCCACGGCACCGGGTGGTCGGGGCCGAGCACGGCGCGCGCAAGGTGGCAGACGATGGAGACCTCGCTGCGTACGTAATCGCTCGGCGGCTGCAGGCTGCCGCGGGACAGGTGCACCATCGACATCGAATCCTCTACCGAGACAACCTGCTTGATACCGTTGTAGACGTCGCGGTCGGTGCGGCCCAGGGTCGGCAGGATCAGCGCGGTGCGGCCGTGCACGAGATGGCTGCGGTTGAGCTTGGTGGAGACCTGCACCGTGAGCGCGCAGGTGCGCAGCGCAGCCTCGGTGACCTCGGTGTCGGGGGTGGCCGAGGCGAAATTGCCACCCATGCCGACGAACACCGACGCCCGCCCGTCGCGCATGGCCCGGATCGCCTCGACGGTGTCGTAGCCGTGCTTGCGCGGGCTGGTGATCCCGAACCGGGCGTCCAGCGCGGCGAGGAAACTCTCCGGGGCCTGCTCCCAGATGCCCATGGTCCGGTCGCCTTGCACGTTGGAGTGCCCGCGCACCGGGCAGACGCCCGCCCCGGGCTTGCCGATCATGCCGCGCAGCAACAGCACGTTGGTCATCTCGGCGATGGTCGCCACCGCGTGGGTGTGCTGGGTGATGCCCATCGCCCAGCACACGATCGTGCGGTGCGAAGCGGCGACCATGTCGGTCACCCGGCGCAACTGCGACTCCTCGATGCCGGTCGCGGCCAGCACCTCCTCGAGGTCGACCTGACGGACGTCCCGCACGTAGTCGTCGAACCCGTGGCAGTGGGCGGTGACGAACTCCCGGTCGATCACGGTTCCCGGAGCCCGGTCGTCGGCCTCCACCAGCAGCCGGCCCAGGCCCTTGAACAGGGCCATGTCACCGCCGAGGCGGATCTGCACGAACTCGTCGGCGATCGGGATGCCGTGTCCGATCACCCCGCGCACCTTCTGCGGGTCCTTGAATCGGATCAGCCCGGCCTCCGGCAGCGGATTGACCGCGATGATCCTGGCCCCGTTGGATTTCGCCTTCTCCAGGACCGACAGCATCCGGGGGTGGTTGGTGCCGGGATTCTGTCCGGCGATGACGATCAGGTCTGCGTGTTCGAGGTCGTCGACGGTCACCGAACCCTTGCCGATGCCGATCGACTCGATCAGCGCGGTGCCCGAGGACTCGTGGCACATGTTGGAGCAGTCCGGCAGGTTGTTGGTGCCGAAGCTGCGCACCATCAGCTGATAGAGGAACGCCGTCTCGTTGCTGGTGCGCCCCGAGGTGTAGAACACCGCCTCGTCCGGCCCGGCCAGCGCCCGCAAATGCTCGGCGATCAGCGCGTAGGCCCCGTCTTCGCCGTCCCAGTCGATGGGCCGGTAGTGCTCGTCGCCGGGCCGCAGCACCATCGGGTGGGTCAGCCGGCCCTGCTGGGACAGCCAGTACTCCGGCTTGGCGGCCAGCTCGGCCACCGAGTGGCGGGCGAAGAATTCCGGGGTCACCACCCGGCGGGTGGCCTCCTCGGCGACGGCTTTGGCGCCGTTCTCGCAGAACTCAGCGAACTTGCGCCCGCCCTGCTCCTCCGGCCAGGCGCAGCCGGGGCAGTCGAACCCGTCACGCTGGTTGAGCCGCAGCCAGGCCGCGGCGGTGCGAACCGGTCCCATCTCGGCCAGGCTGCGTCGCAACGACACCAGCACCGCCCGTACCCCGGCCGCCTCGGTCTTCGGGGGGCCGACGACGACGGCGTGTTCGTCATAGTCGGCCTGGCGATCCGGGGCGTGCCTCATATTGCCCAATCTAGGCCTCGCCGGCGGCTCCCTGAACCACCGGCCGGACCGAGGCGCATTCTGCCGTTGACGCCGACGTAACAAGTTCGGAATCGAAGCTTCCTAGGGTTGGCCGGTCACACGTCCGCGAACAAGACGCGGGTGTCTTGGTGCGGAGGAAACACAGTTGAGCGGAAACACGGTCCGGCTGCAGGCGATCAACAACGTCGAGGCCTACACGCCTCCGGCGGTCAGCTTCGTTCCGGGGGAGGAACCGGGGTCGATCTTCGGTTCGAACGTGTTCACCAAGGCCGAGATGCAGGGCCGGCTGCCCAAGTCGATCTACAAGTCCGTCGTCGCCACCATCGACAAGGGGGAGAAACTCGACCCGTCGATCGCCGACGCCGTCGCCGCGGCGATGAAGGACTGGGCGCTGGAGAAGGGCGCCACCCACTACGCGCACGTCTTCTACCCGATGACAGGGCTGACCGCCGAGAAGCACGACAGCTTTCTCGAACCCATCTCCGACGGCCAGACGCTGGCCGAATTCGCGGGTAAGACCCTCATCCAGGGTGAGCCGGACGCCTCCAGCTTCCCGTCCGGTGGCCTGCGCAGCACCTTCGAGGCGCGCGGCTACACCGGGTGGGACGTCACCAGCCCGGCCTACATCCTGGAGAACCCGAACGGCAACACGTTGTGCATCCCGACCGTATTCGTGTCGATGACGGGTGAGGCGCTGGACTACAAGGCGCCGCTGCTGCGCAGCCAGCAGGCGATGGGCACCCACGCCGAGCGGATCCTGAAGCTGTTCGGCCACAAGGACTTCGAGCACGTCGTTTCGTTCTGCGGCCCGGAGCAGGAGTACTTCCTGGTCGACCGGCACTTCTTCCTGGCCCGGCCGGACCTGATCAACGCCGGGCGCACGCTGTTCGGCGCCAAGCCGCCCAAGGGCCAGGAGTTCGACGACCACTACTTCGGTGCGGTGCCCGAGCGGGTGCTGGGCTTCATGATGGACACCGAGCGCGAGCTGTTCAAGCTCGGCATCCCGGCCAAGACCCGGCACAACGAGGTCGCACCCGGCCAGTTCGAGATCGCGCCGATGTTCGAGCGGGCCAACATCGCCTCGGATCATCAGCAGCTGCTGATGACGGTGTTCAAGACCATCGCCAAGAAGCACGGGATGGAGTGCCTGTTCCACGAGAAGCCGTTCGCCGGGGTCAACGGATCCGGTAAGCACGTCAACTTCTCGGTGGGCAACGCTCAGTTCGGCAGCCTGCTGGTGCCCGGCGACACTCCGCATGAGAACGCCCAGTTCCTGGTGTTCTGCGCGGCGATCATCCGCGCGGTGCACAAGTTCGGCGGACTGCTGCGGGTCTCGGTGGCCTCGGCCACCAACGACCACCGGCTCGGCGCCAATGAGGCGCCGCCGGCCATCATCTCGATCTTCCTCGGCGAACAGCTGGCCGACGTGTTCGAGCAGATCGCCAAGGGCGCGGCGACGTCATCAAAGGGCAAGGGCGTCATGCACATCGGTGTCGACACCCTGCCGACCCTGCCGACCGACCCGGGCGACCGAAACCGCACCAGCCCGTTCGCCTTCACCGGCAACCGCTTCGAGTTCCGCGCGCCGGGCTCCGGTCAGACGGTCGCGGTGCCGATGATCATCATCAACACGATCATGGCCGACTCGTTCGACTACATCGCCTCGGTGCTGGAGAAGGCCGTCGGCGGGGGCGAAGACTTCGACTCCGCGGTGCAGACGCTGCTGACCGACATCATCACCGAGCACGGCGCGGTGGTGTTCAACGGTGACGGGTACTCGGAAAACTGGCAGATCGAGGCGGCGGAGCGTGGCCTGCCCAACCTCAAGACCACGCCGGACGCGCTGCCCGAACTGATCAAGCCCGAGACGGTCGCGCTGTTCGAGAAGTACGGCGTGTTCAACGAGCGCGAACTGCACAGCCGCTACGAGGTGCGTCTGGAGCAGTACGCGCTGACGATCGCGGTGGAGGCCAAGCTGGCGCTGGAACTGGGCACCACGGTGATCCTGCCTGCGGCCATCCGGTATCAGACCGAACTGGCGCAGAACGTGGCCACGCTGAAGGCTGCCGGCGTCGAGGCGGATACCACGCTGTTGCAGGCGGTTTCGGCGCCGATCACCGCGCTGACCGGCGCGCTCGGCGGCCTCAAGGACGCATTGGCCGGCCATGTCGAGGGCAGCTTCGAGGAAGCGCTGTACGCCCGTGACTCGCTGCTGCCGGCGATGGCCGCGGTGCGGGAGGCGGCGGATGCGCTGGAAAGCGTTGTCGCCGACGACCTCTGGCCGCTGCCGACTTACCAGGAGATGCTGTACATCCTGTGACGGGTCGCGAGTGTGCCTTGTCATCCGCTCGCCGCGGCGTGTCGCGGATGACATCGCACACTCGACGGGCGGGGCTGGGCGCCTGACGCTGACGCCTCAGCGGCGGGACAGCGCGAACACCCGGAGTTCGCGGTCGGTGCGGGTCCGATAGGACTGGTACATCGGGTAGGCCAGGAACCGCTGCAGGCCGCGCTCACGCTCCGCGCCGGTCAGCAGCGTGGCCGTCACCGGTATCTCGGTGCCGCCGAGCGCGACGGTGGCCTCCGGCTCGGCGATCAGGTTCGACGACCACCCGGGGTGATGGCGCTGCCCGAAATTGCTGCCGAGGACCAGGAGCCGGTCACCGTCGCGCAGATAGCTCAGCGCCGACGTGCGCTGCAGGCCCGACTTGCGGCCGGTGGTCGTCAGCAGTAACTCGGGCAGCGAGGTGGGGCCGAACATCGAGTACTTGCCCCTGGTCGCCCGCATGACCCGTTGATCCAGCGGCACCAGCAGCCGGACGAACCGCGAACCCAATGTCGAACTGGCGAGGGCGTAGACGGGCCGGAAGAGGGGACTGAGGTCTTCTCGTCCCCAGTGCGCGTCGGGGAAGGCGTCGGGCATGACTGTCATGGTGCCCGACCGCAGCCGCGGACCGCCCGGGACTAGCATTTCGCGGCAACGTCCGACGGTGGGTGACGACAGATATCAGGAGACCGATCGGTGCGGCGACTGCGCGGCGAACTCGTCCCCGGCGTGACGGTGCTCGGCAACCTGGCCCTCGACGTGATCAACGGGGCGCCCACCAGCCCCGGCGGGTGCGCGGCGTTCTCCGGGGTCGCCCTGTCGGCGGCGGGCGTCGCGGGCCGCATCGTCGCCCTGGCCGCGCAGCGCGACCACGTCCTGTTCGAGCCGCTGCTCGACCGGTTCGGATCGATGGTCCGAATCCTGCCCGCGGATCGCACGAGCGCATTCCGTCTCGACTACGCCGACCTCGACCACCGCAGGATGTCGGTCGACGCGATCGGTCCGGTGTGGGGCCCGGCCGAGATCGCGGCCGCCGACCCCCGCACCACCTGGGTACATCTGGCGCCGCTGCTGCGTACCGACTTTCCCGCCGCCACCCTGGCCCTGCTCGCCGAGCGGGGACATCGGCTCGCCTACGACGGGCAGGGCCTGGTCCGCGCCGACCGGACGGGCCCGCTCATCGTCGACCGGCACTACCCGCCGGAACTGCTGGGGCACCTCAGCATCCTCAAGCTGGCCGAGGACGAAGCCCTCATCGTGGCCGACGGGGAGTTCACCGCCTCGGCCGCCGCCCGCCTCGGTGTCCCGGAGATTCTGGTCACCTACGGGTCGGAAGGCTGTGACATCTACACCGCGGGCACCGTCGCGCGGGTGCCGGCGGCCTGGCGGGTGGAGGGCGTGCAGACCACCGGCGCGGGCGACATGTTCACCACGGCCTACGTCGCGAACCGGGCGATGGGGACCGGGCCGGGGCGGTCAGCCGCACTCGCCAGCGAACTGGTCGCCCGCGAACTCGATCGGCGGCGGGTGGGCCCGGCCGACCCGGTGTGAGCCCGCGGCGGGGCTACCCGCCGGTAACCCTCACGTCTTAGGAATGACGTTCTCCGAAAGTGACGAACGACACACCGGTGTCTCATCGGGTTGTCGGACAACGCCTTGACCTGCAGTTTGTTGACGCCTGTCGCGCCGTGTCAGTACCACACCTCGGCATGGCTTGCCTTAGAAAGTGCCATAATCGGTACCAGGAGTGACAGCAACCCGGTGCTTGTGTGAATTCCGGCGGCGCGTTAGTGGACAGCGACGTGGAATCCGCTCCTGAGCGAACCAACGAAAGGCGTGCACGTGGGGCCGAACGGCAACGGAGCTGCCGCGAACCGCGAGAAACTCGAGAAGGTCGTAATCCGGTTCGCCGGGGACTCCGGCGATGGCATGCAGCTGACCGGTGACCGGTTCACCTCGGAGGCCGCCCTCTTCGGCAATGACCTTGCGACACAACCGAACTACCCGGCCGAGATTCGTGCGCCCCAGGGCACTCTGCCCGGTGTTTCGTCGTTCCAGATTCAGATCGCCGACTACGACATCCTGACCGCCGGTGACCGCCCCGACGTGCTCGTGGCGATGAACCCGGCCGCCCTCAAGGCGAACATCGACGACCTGCCGCGTGGTGGTCTGGTGATCGCCAACTCCGACGAGTTCACCAAGCGCAACCTGGCCAAGGTCGGCTATGAGACCAACCCGCTCGAGGATGGCAGCCTGTCCGACTACGTCGTGCAGGCGGTCGCCATGACCACCCTGACCCTCGGCGCGGTCGAGGCGATCGGCGCGTCGAAGAAGGACGGCCAGCGGGCCAAGAACATGTTCGCCCTCGG
>JAGQTW010000251.1 GCA_020438785.1 Mycobacterium sp.
TCGCAGATGTCGATCATCTCCTGGACCTCGCCGAGGGCCTCGGAGGTGATCTTGCCCGCCTCGATCGTGACCAGGTCGGCCAGATCGGCCTTGTGGACGCGCAGCAGCTCGCCGAGCCGGGCCACGAGTTGGCCGCGCACCGGGGCCGGGGTGCGGCGCCACTGTGAAAACGCCTGCGCCGCTTCGGTGATCGCGGCGGCGGTCTGCGCGGTGGTGGTCTCGGCGACGGTGAACAGGATCTCACCGGTCAGCGGCGTGCTCGCCTGCTGGCCGTGCACGCCCGGCTCGGCCAGCTCGACGCGTGCGCCGACGGCGTCGAGGGCGCGCCGGACCCGGTCCTGCAGTTCGGCGCGGGTGGGCAGGGCGGTGGCGGCGGCGGTGCTCATGCGGGCGGCTCCTGGGCGGTTGCTTCGTACAGTTCGTAGGGGTCGTGGATGTGATGGCCGATGGTGCCCGCCATCCAGTCCAGGGTGTAGCCGGACTCGTCGTCCAGTGTGGTCGCTTCGCTGTCGGTGTCGAGGTTGGAGCGGAAGATCCCCGCCGCCGAGGCGGGCAGGAAGTCCTCGTAGACCACGGGCGCTGCGGGGTCGCCGCCGTGGTAGTAGGCCAGCCCCTGGGCTGCCAACTCCTCGTCGGTGGCGGGAAAGAAGTCGTGCCACACCGCGGCCGGATCGGGCGCGGCCATCGCCGCGTCGTAGCGTTCGCGGCCCTTGACGGTCAGTGCCACGCCACGGGCCTCGACCTCGCCGAACCGCACCCGCAGGGTGCCCTCGGTGACCGAGCCGTCGGCCTCACGGAACCGGCGCGGCTCGGCGAGCGCGCGAAAGGACGTCTGCCGCAACAGGACATCGGGTCCGTCGGTGCGCGGGGGGCCCTGGATGGCGTCGATCATCTTGATCCCGCGTTCGGTCATCCGGCGGTACAGGTCGTCGATGTCGAGCACCCGGGGGGTCAGGTGGTTGATGTGCGTGGTCGGCACGCCGGCGATGTCGGCGGCCACCCCCGAGACCGCGGTCAGCTCGGCATACCAGGCGCGGTCGACGGGTTCGTGGGACAGCGCGAAGGCGCCCACCGCGTCGGCAACGAACCGCTCGGCCTGCTCGCGCGTACAGCCGCCCCGGGTGGCGATATCGCGCGCGGTGTCGATCAGGGCGGGGTCGAACAGGGTGCGGGACTGCAGGAAGCGGTCCACCCGCGCACGCAGATCGGTGTCGAAGAACCGGCTGTCGCGACTGGCCAGCATCGAGGTGAAGATCCGAAACGGGTTGCGGGCCAACTCCGCGGCGTCGACCGGGCGGAACGCGGTGGACACCACCGGGACCGGTGAGGCCGCCTCGCGCAGGTCGTAGAAGCCGACCGGGTACATGCCGAACGCGGCGAACAGGTCTGCGACATCGGTCAATTCGCCCGGGGTGCCGACCCGGATCGCGCCGTGGCGCTCCGCGGTGACGCGGGCCAGCGAGCCCAGCCGCTCGGCGTGCGGGTGCGCCGCCACATGGTCGCGATTCACCGCCTCGCTGACCTCGACCAGGGTGGTGTAGGCGGGCACCTCGGCGCCGTACATCGCCGAGAGCGCCGCGGCGAATCGGGCGCGCAGTTCCCAGATCTCGACTTGTGGCGCAGTCATCGCGCACCCCGGCTGGGATAGTGTGCGGCCATGGCCGACCCCGCGGAGCACCCACGCGATCTCGACGAGATCGACCGGAGGCTGGTGCACGAGCTCGTCGCCAACGGCCGGGCCACGCTGGCCCACCTGGCCGCCACCACCGGGCTGTCGGTGTCGGCGGTGCAGTCGCGGGTGCGCAGGCTGGAGTCGCGCGGGGTGGTGACCGGGTACACCGCGCGGGTGGACCCGGAGGCGTTCGGGCAGATGCTGTCGGCGTTCGTGGCGATCACCCCTCTCGATCCGTCGCAACCCGATGATGCGCCCACTCGCCTGGAACACATCGCCGAAATCGAGGCGTGCTACTCGGTGGCCGGCGAGGAGAGCTACATCCTGTTCGTGCGCGTCGAGTCGCCGCGGGACTTGGAAACGCTGCTGCAGCAGATCCGCACCGCCGCGAATGTGCGCACTCGAAGCACGATCATTCTAAACACATTTTACAGCGATCGCGTTTATGTACCGGAATAGTTCCGGAGATATGGACCCTAGAGGCTATATTTTCTAGCTGCGGCCCCGTTTGGCGGGGGCTTTCTTCGCCGGCGCCTTCTTCGCGGCCTTCTTGACCGCCTTCTTCGCCGGCGCCTTCTTGGCCGGGGCCTTCTTCGCGGGCGCCGGTGCGACGGCCTTGATCGGGGTGACGGGCGCGATCGGCGCCGCCCGGTGCTCCTCCTCGCGTTCCTCGAGCTCCGAGAAATGCCGGGCGACCAGCGCCGATCCCAGCCCCATGGCCAGCGCCACCGGCCAGTCGATCAGTTCCAGCACCGCCAGCCCACCCAGCACGCCGTAGAACGCCAGCTGGTCGGGCGGGGGCACGTGCACGGTGCCGACCAGCGGCAACCGGACGGCGAAGCGCTGAGCCGCCGCGACCCGCCGGGAGGCCTCCCGCTGCGCCGACACCAGCGACCTGGTCATTGCGAACATGTTCGTGTCCTATTCACTTTCGCGACCCATTCAGGTTACGTGGCTTCGCTGTCCTGAAGTCGTGAACCAAGCTCTGCGCATCAGCGGGCCCGACGCCCTCGTCATGGTCGGTGTCCGGCTGCTGACGCCCCCGGTCCGAGAGATCTACGCCCTGCTGGTCCAGGCCGGCATCGTCGTCGTCGACGACTGACCCGACGAGCTCGTAGAGCTTCGAACCCACCCGCTCGAGCACCGCGGGCGCCAGCGCCGACAGCGAGGCGGCGATCGCGGTGGCCAGGAAGGCCTGACCCCAGCCGAGCGGATCCACCGGGGTGCAGCCGAAGATCTGGCTCAGCCCCGGCGTGCTGATCACCCCGGCCAGCACCAGGAACGATCCCGCCGCCGTCGAAACCACCAGTGGCCCATGGGAATCCGCCAGGGTCTGGGCCAGCTGGGTGGACACCAGGCCGATCAGCGCGATCGTCGCCGCCCGGCGCTGGGTTCCGGTCAGCCGGCCCATCAGCCAGGCCAGGGTCGCGCCGGTGGTGGTGGCCGTGCCGCGGATCGCGATCGCGCGCCACATCGCCGACTCGTCACGGTCCAGCGCCTCGGTGCCGTCCTGGTTGCTGACCGCCAGCGCGGCGGCGGGCAGCGCATCGGTGAGCATGTTGACCAGCAGCATCTGCCGGGCGTTGAGCACCGAACGCCCGGTCGCCAGGCTGGTGATCAGCGCGAACGCCACCTCGCCGGCGTTGCCGCCGAGCAGCATCGACACCGCCGACTGCACCCGGCGCCACAACTGCTCACCCTCGTCGAGGGCGTCGACCAGGGCCTCGATCCGGCCGTCGAGCAGCATTACGTCCGCGGCGGTGCGGGCCGGGTCGCTGCCCGGAGCGGCGACGCCGATGCCGACGCTGGCCGCCCGGATCGCCGCCGCGTCATTGGCGCCGTCGCCGACCATCGCGGTCACCAGCCCGATGCGCTCCAGGGTCTGCACCACATCGACCTTGTGCTCCGGTGACATCCGGGCGAACACCAGTCGCTCGACGACGGCCGCCTCCCGCTCGTCGATCGACATCGACTCCCATTCGCCGCCGGTGATCACCTGCTCCTCGGTGACCGCGAGGCCCAGGTCATTGGCGATGACGGCGGCGGTCACCGGATGGTCGCCGGTGAGCAACCGCACCCCGATGCCCCGGTTGTCCAGTTCGGCGAGCAGCGGGGCGGCGGCATCGCGCGGGGTGTCGGCCAGGCCGAGGAGTCCGATCGGGTTCAGCCCGGTGCCGCACAACCGCTCCATCGCGGCCGGGTCGGCCGCCGCCTCGGCCGCCTGGCGGGCGGTCAGCGTGCGCTCGGCGACCGCCAGCACCCGCAGCCCCTTGGCGGCCAGCCGCGCGACCGCCGGTGCCAGCCGGTCGCGGTTGCCGTTCAGCGCCGCCGAGAGCACCTCGGGTGCGCCCTTGATCATCAGCCGCTCGCCGACCAGCGCGGCGGCGAACGGCCGGCCGGACTGGAACGGCAGGTAGGCGTCGCGCTGCGGGGCTTCGGCGTCGCCGGCGGCGCGGCGGATCGCGTCGTCGGTGGCGTGGTCGGCCCGGCCGTTGCGGGCGAACACCGTGGCGAGCGCGGCCGTGACGACGTCGTCGCGGTGCCGGCCGCGAATCGGCTGTACCTGTTTGACCTGAAGCCGGTTCTCGGACAGCGTTCCTGTCTTGTCGAAGCACACGACGTTGAGCCGGGCCAGCGCCTCCACCGAGTTGGCGTTGCGGATCAGCACGTGCTCGCCGGACAGTCGCCGGGCCGCCGAGAGTTGGGCCAGCGTGGCCACCAGCGGCAGGCCCTCGGGGACCGCCGCCACCGTCAGGGCCACCGCGCTGCCGACCGCCTCGCGCAGTGGGGTGCCGCGCAGCACCGAGAACAGGCCGACGGCGGCGCCGCCGGCCAGGCTCCACGGCAGGGCCCGGCTGGTGATCCGGGCCAGTTGACGCTGCAGCCCGATCTCGCGGCCCTTCGTCGGCGCCAGCGCCATCGCGCGGTGCATCTCGGTGCCGCGCCCGACGGTGGTCACCACCGCCAGCGCGGTGCCCGCCACCATCGTGGTGCCCGCGTAGACCATGCCGGAACGCTCGGCCAGCGGCGCGCCCGGCGTCGGGTCCGTCG
>JAGQTW010000252.1:0-445 GCA_020438785.1 Mycobacterium sp.
TCGATGAAGTCGACGTCGGGCTTGTCCATCTGACCGAGGAACTGCCGGGCATAGGCGCTCAGCGACTCCACGTAGCGGCGCTGCCCCTCGGCGAAGATGGTGTCGAACGCCAGCGAGGACTTGCCCGACCCGGACAGGCCGGTGAACACGATCAGGCTGTCGCGGGGCAGGTCGAGATCGACGCTTCGCAGGTTGTGCTCGCGGGCACCCTTGACGATCAGACGGTCAGCCACCAACCCCCCTCCCTGCGGTTTTACGGGCAGGACAAATATGCCGAACCGATCGGTCGTCGCGCGCGCGAGTCATCGCCACCATGCTATGTCCCGGCACCGACACGGCCGATCCCAGGAGCCCCGCGGCACAGTAACGTGGCCACCATGACAGTCGTCGACGACACCTACACCGGCCACGTCGAGCCGCAGCACGCGACCCGGCGGACCCTTCC
>JAGQTW010000252.1:519-3316 GCA_020438785.1 Mycobacterium sp.
CACCGGCGAGACGCTGCTGATCGACGCCGCCAACGACCCGGAATTGCTGGTGAAGCTCGTCAGTGAGCACGCGCCGAAGCTGGCGCTGATCGTGACGACCCATCAGCACTTCGACCACTGGCAGGCCCTGGAGGCCGTCGCCGGGGCCACCGGCGCGCCCACCGCCGCGCACCAACTCGACGCCGAACCACTACCGGTCGCACCGGACCGCTTTCTCGCCGGCGGCGACACCGTCAGCGTCGGCGACCTCACCTTCGACGTGATCCATCTGCGCGGGCACACCCCCGGCTCGGTGGCCCTCGCGCTGCGGCCGACCGCGGAACGCCCCGCCACCCAGTTGTTCACCGGCGATTGTCTGTTCCCGGGCGGTCCTGGGAGGACAACAACTCCGGAGGAGTTCGATTCACTCATGACGGGCCTGGAGACCAGGGTGTTCGACGTGTACGGCGACGACACGGTCATCTATCCCGGCCACGGCGACGACACCATCATCGGTGAGGAACGGCCCCGAGTGGCGGAGTGGCGCGAGCGCGGTTGGTGACCGTCGCGCTGAATACAAACGTCGTTGGGAGAATCGTGAGCACCAAGACCGCCATCGTGACCGGGGCCTCCTCAGGTATCGGCGAGGCCACTGCCCTCCGCTTGAACAGCCTGGGCTACACCGTTTACGCCGCCGCACGGCGAATCGACAAGATGGCACCGCTGGCCGCCGCCGGTATCCGAACGGTCAAACTCGACGTTACTGACGACGCATCGCTCATCGCGTTCGTCGACCAGGTCGTTGCCGAGAGCGGTCGAGTCGATGTCCTGGTCAACAATGCCGGGTACGGCTCCTATGGTGCGCTCGAAAACGTGCCCTTAGACGAAGCCCGCCGCCAGTTCGAGGTCAACTTGTTCGCACTGGCCCGGCTCACCCAACTGGTTCTGCCGCACATGCGTTCTCAACGCAGCGGATATATCTTCAACGTCTCCTCCATCGGGGGCAAAATCTACGAACCAATGGGCGGCTGGTACCACTCCACCAAGTTCGCCGTCGAAGGTCTCAGCGACTCGCTTCGCATTGAATTGGCACCGTTCGGCATCCACGTTGTTCTCATCGAACCCGGTGCTATCGCCACCGAGTGGAGCGGCATTGCTTCGCGCAACATGCTGGCCACATCAGGGGCCGGTGCATATGCCCAAATCGCCACTGGTGTCGCAAAGGTTCTCGACATGACCGACAAGCGCGCCTCCAAACCCGAGGTGGTCGCCAACGCCATCGTCAAGGCTCTCCACTCACAGCATCCCCGCACCCGATACGCAATGGGCCTGGGTGCCAAGCCAATGACCTACGCCCGACGCGTGCTGCCCGACAAGGTCTTCGACCGACTCGTCCGAATGGGCATGGGCATCCCGAAGTCGCTGTAAGCCACGCAGCCACGGGCGGCGGTGCGGTTTCAATTCTCTAGAACTGCAACTGCCGCCACCTGCCCGACCACCGGCGACTGCCTGTTCCCGGGCGGCCCTGGGCGGACAACAAATCCGGAGGAGTTCGACTCCCTGATGACCGGCCTGGAGACGCACGTCTTCGACGTCTACGGTGATGACACGGTCATCTACCCCGGGCACGGCGACGACACCGTCATCGGTGAGGAACGACCCCGACTGGCTGAGTGGCGCGAACGGGGCTGGTGACGACGACCTCGGTGGGACCGGCCTCCGCCGATTGCGGCTAGTAGCTATGTATCGGCAGTCGCTCTGCGATCATGACGGCATTCTTCCGCCGTTCGATGCCAACCAGGAGCAGCCCGATGTGCACAGGGATCCGCCTAACTGCCGACAACGGCGATGTCGTCTACGCCAGGACGATGGAGTTCGACACTCCGCTGCCGGAGTGCATCGGCTACTTCCCCCGGGGGCAGAAGTTCATTGGTGACACAAGCTCGGGAACCGACGGGATGCAGTGGACCAACAAGTACGCATTCGGCGGCAACGTGACGTTGGTGGCTGGGACACACTCACTCGGCTCCGACGGGATCAACGAGAAGGGCCTCATAGCAGGCGTTTTCAACCTTCCTGGGTTCACCGAGTTCACACCGGTTTCCGACGAGAACCGCAACAAAGCACTCGCCAGCTGGCAAATCGTGCTCTATCTCCTGGGTAACTGCGCGACGACTGAGGAAGCTGAGGCGGCTCTAAAGTCCGGCGAGGTCGTCGTGGTCGACACAGAATTCCCCTTCACCCCGGAGACGAAGGGCCAGCTGCCCCTTCATCTGCGCGTTGGCGATCCCAGCGGAAGGACGATTGTCTGTGAATGGCACACCCGGAATCAGCCGCCCACGATCCTGGAGTCACCGGGTGGCTCTGTCACCAACCTGCCACGCTTCGAGTTTCACTTGAACAACTGGGAGCACTACAAGTCTCTCTCCCCCTACAACCCGGCCGGGCCGATCACGGCCGGTTCCCAGGACTACAAGGTCACGATGGGCAATGGCTATGTCGGCATGCCAGGCGGCAGCAATTCACCTGATCGTTTCATCCGCGCCAGCCTGTACGCCCGCGATTCATACTCCGATGCGACAGGCGGCGAAGCGGTGTGGACGGCGTGGCACGTGATGAACAACTTCGATCTGCCGCGCGGGATCCTGCGCAACGTGACCGACAAGGGCGTTGAATCGACCGAATACACACTCTGGACCAGCGTCGCCGATACGAAGAACCTCGCGTACTACTACCGGGTCTACGAGAACCCCGCGATCTACGAGCTGAATCTCAAAGCGCAGGATCCAACCGGTACTTCCGTCCTGATCGACAACAG
>JAGQTW010000020.1 GCA_020438785.1 Mycobacterium sp.
TCAGAGCAAGCGGCGGCGCTGGCCGCGGGATCGGATCAGGGCGGGCCGGCCGTCGCCGGCGGCCTCGCCGCCCACCTCGACGAGGCGCCGGTGCTGCTGGCGCTGTTCGCCGACCTCTCGGCGCTGGCCGCAGTGGACCGCGACCTGGATCGGTACTCATTCGCCGGCGGCGCCTCGATCTACCCGTTCGCTTGGAACGTGCTGCTGGCGGCGCGGGCCGAAGGCCTCGGCGGGGTGATCACCACGATGCTCATCCGCGAAGAAGGCGCGGTCAAAGAACTGCTCGGCGCGCCCGATCCGCTGTCCCTGGCCGCGGTGATCGCCCTGGGCCATCCGGTGCGCCAGCCCCGCCGGCTGCAGCGCAGGCCGGTCCCAGCCTTCACCACCGTCGACCGGGTGGACGGGACGCCGTTTCCCGGCTGAGGTCAACCGATTGCGTCGATTTCAGGTCTCCGGACGACGCAATCCATTACGTGCGACACCCTTGGAGGGGGTTTTCAGTTGCATCGCGCGACGGTCCCGATAGGCTCTGATCGCCCGCTCCGTCCAGCGCCCCGTCGAGGAGAACAGTCGTGACCACCGTCGAGCAGAGCCGCAAACTCGTCACCGAGATTCCCGGTCCCCAGTCGATCGAGATGAGCAAGCGCCGGGTGGCGGCGGTGGCCCGTGGCGTCGGCGTCACGATGCCGGTGTCGTGCGCGCGCGCCTTCGGCGGGATCATCGAGGACGTCGACGGCAACCGGCTGATCGACCTCGGTTCGGGCATCGCGGTCACCACGATCGGCAACTCCTCGCCCCGGGTGGTCGAGGCAGTGCAGCAGCAGGTGGCCGCGTTCACCCACACGTGCTTCATGGTGACTCCCTACGAGGGCTACATCGCCGTCGCCGAGCACCTCAACCGGCTCACCCCCGGCTCCTACGAGAAGCGCAGCGCGCTGTTCAATTCCGGCGCCGAGGCGGTGGAGAACGCCATCAAGATCGCCCGGGCCTACACCCACAAGACCGCGGTGGTGGCCTTCGACCACGCCTACCACGGCCGCACCAACCTCACGATGGCGCTGACCGCGAAGTCCATGCCGTACAAGAGCGGTTTCGGGCCATTCGCGCCGGAGATCTACCGGGCGCCACTGTCCTACCCCTATCGGGACGGCCTGATCGACAAGGAGTGGGCCACCAACGGTGAACTGGCCGCCGAACGCGCGCTGACGGTGATCGACAAGCAGATCGGCGCCGCCAACCTAGCCGCCGTCATCATCGAACCCATTCTCGGCGAGGGCGGTTTCATCGTCCCAGCCCCCGGCTTCCTGCCCACCCTGCGGTCCTGGTGCACCGAGAACGACGTGGTCTTCATCGCCGACGAGGTACAGAGCGGGTTCGGGCGCAGCGGCGCGATGTTCGCCTGCGAGGACGAGGGCATCGAGCCCGACCTGATCGTCACCGCCAAGGGCATCGCCGACGGGCTGCCGCTCTCGGCGGTCACCGGCAGGGCGGAGATCATGGACGCCCCGCATGTCAGCGGACTCGGCGGCACCTACGGCGGCAACCCGGTCGCCTGTGCGGCGGCGCTGGCCACCATCGAGACCATCGAACTCGACGGCCTGCTCGACCGGGCCAAGCACATCGAGACCGTGATGAAGGACAAGCTGCATCGCATGCAGGCCGACGACGATCGCATCGGCGACGTCCGCGGCCGCGGCGCGATGATCGCGGTCGAACTGGTGAAATCCGGTACCGCCGAACCGGATCCGGAGCTGACCAAGGCGCTGTGCAGCCGGGCGCACAGTCAGGGTGTGCTGGTGCTCAGTTGCGGCACCTACGGCAACATCCTCCGGTTCCTGCCGCCGCTGACCATCAGCGACGAGTTGCTGCTCGAGGGCCTCGACGTGCTGGCCGGCATCCTCGCCGAGATCTGACAGAAACCCGCACCGCGAGCAGACGCAAAATCGCACGATTTCACTGGATTTCGTGCGAGTTTGCGTCTGCTCGGCGTGATGCGCGAGTAGCGTCACCCCCAGGCCGTCGCCGAATGTGGGGTGCATCATGGCGGACGTCGATTGCTGTGTGGTCGGGGCCGGCTTCGCCGGGCTCGCGGCGGCGCTGCGACTCAAACAGGCGGGATGTTCGGTGGCCGTGCTGGAGGCCCGAGACCGCATCGGCGGGCGCACCTTCACCGAGGTTCGCGATGACGGCGGGTGGATCGATCGCGGCGGCGCCTGGATCGGGCCGGGCCAGGACCGCATCTACGCGCTGATGGACGAGTTCGGCGTGCCCTCCTACAAGCAGTACGTCGACGGCGACGCGATGATGTACCTCGACGGCAAGCAGTACCGCTACCAGGGCACGATTCCGCTCTCGATGAGCCCGTGGGCCGTCGCGAACATCGGCGGCGTGTTCCTCGAGCTGACCCGGATGTGCAAGTCGATCCCGGTCGACGCCCCGTGGCGGGCGGCCAAGGCGCACAAGTGGGATCGGCTGAGCTACGCCGCGTGGCTGCACCGCAACACCCTGTCCAAGCCCGCTCACGAACTGCTGGAGTCGGCGGTCGCCGGTCTGTACACCTCGGCGGCCTCGGAGGTCTCACTGCTGTTCGTGCTGTACCAGATGGCGTCGGCCGGCGGCCCGAGCTTCGTGCTGGGGGTCAAGGACGCCGCCGAGGACGCCCGGCCGGTGGGCGGGATGGGCGCGATCCACCGGGCGCTGGCCACCGAACTCGGCGCCGCGATCACGCTGTCGCAGCCGGTCCGCCGCGTCACCCAGGACGCCGACGGGGTCACCATCCGTTCCGACGAGGTGATGCTGCGCGCGGACCGGGTCATCGTCGCGGTGCCGATCGCCATCGCCGGACAGATCGACTACAACCCCATGCTGCCCGCGGACCGATCCTTTCTGCACCAGCGGATGCCACTCGGCGCCGTCTTCAAGATCGCCCTGGTCTACGACGAACCGTTCTGGCGAGCCGACGGCCTGTCCGGCCAGTCCTTCGCTCCCGGTTCGGCGGCGAACCTGACCATCGACTCCTGTACCCCGGAAGCTAGGCCCGGCGTCCTCACCGTCATCACCGAGGGGCCGACCGCCCGCCGCATCGGGCGGCTCACCGCGGCCGAACGCAGGGCCGCGGTCCTCGACGGCGTCGCCGAAAGGTTTGGGCCACAAGCCAAGTCGCCCGTCGAATACCTCGAACAGGACTGGGCCGCCGAACGCTACTCGGGCGGCGGCATGATCTCGCACACCCCGCCCGGTGTGCTCACCGAGTTCGGGCCCGCGCTGCGCGAGCCGTGCGGCCGGATCCACTGGGCCGGAACCGAAACCGCCACCGTGATGTACGGCTTCATCGACGGGGCGGTGCGCTCCGGCGAGCGCGCTGCCGCAGAGGTGCTCGCCGCCGCGGGCTGAACAGCGCCGTCACAACCCCTTGGGGGCCGAGCGCACCGCCTGCACCGCGTCCTCGGGGCCGTCGAAGTCGACCCGCGCTTCCCGGCCGACGGAAAACAGCAACAACTCCTCGGGCGAACCGGTGACCGTGACCGCGGGCCCCGAGCCCACCGTCGCCACCGTCTTGCCGTCCGGCGTGCGCAGCGCCACCCGGGCCGGCACCTTGGCCATCGTCATCCGCGCCATCACCGCCAGCGGACGCCCCAGTGCCTTGACCATGTCCGGGTCGAGAACCCTTGGTTCCCAACCCGGTTGAGCGCGACGAACGTCTTCGTGGTGGATGAACATCTCGTTCAGGTTGACCAGCGGGTCGAGCAGCTTGAACGGCGACAGCGTCGGCGGCCCGGATGCGACCTTGTCGAGCAACTCGCCCCAATCGCTCGATCCGGCCACCTGGTCCTGCACCTTGGCGGTGTAGGACGCCAGGGCGGGCACCAGGATTCCGGGCGCGGCGTCGAGGCGGCGTTCCCGCACCACCAGGTGGGCGGCCAGGTCGCGGGTGGTCCACCCTTCGCACAGCGTGGGCGCGTCTGGCCCGACGCCGCGCATCGTCTCGACGAGAGCGGCGCGTTCGCGCTG
>JAGQTW010000253.1 GCA_020438785.1 Mycobacterium sp.
CCCTGCTGATGTTGCGGCCGACCGAAAGCCCCACGCTGTTCCTCCAACAACTGGGCCGAGGGCTGCGTCGCTCCAAGAACAAAGGCTTCTGCACGGTGCTGGACTTCGTCGGCACCCACCGAAAGGAGTTCCGCTTCGACCGTCGCTACCGGGCACTGCTGGGTGGCACCCGCCGCGATATTGAACGCTCAGTGCAACAGGGCTTTCCGTTCCTGCCGGCCGGGTGCTACATGCACCTGGACGTCAAGGCATCCGAGATCGTGCTGCGAAGCCTGCGCGATGCGATCCCCTCGCGGTGGCCGGCCCGCGTCGAGGAGCTTCGGGTGGTGCACGCCAACTACCCGGACGTGACGCTGTCGAAGTATCTCGAGGAGTCAGGGCTCGACCTGCCCGACGTGTACGACGGCAATCGCGGCTGGACTGATCTGTGCGAGGCAGCTGGCGTGCCCGTCGCGCCCGCCGGACCGCACGAGGCGCCGTTGCGCAAGGCACTTGGACGTCTTCTGCATGTCGACGACGACGAACGGATCGCGATCTACCGACGTCTCCTGGAGTCGTCGGCGCCACCGGTCGTGGCTTCGATGCCGGAGCGGGAGCGTCGTCTCGTGCGGATGCTGATCGCCAGCCTCGGCGATCAGGTACTTTCCAAGGATCAGTCCGTGCAGGACGGCATCCATCTGCTGTGGTCACACCCGCAAGTGCGCGCCGAATTGGCTCAGCTGCTCGTCGAACTCGATGACCGCGTGGACCACCTGCACGGCGCCCTCCCCGCGCATCCCGATGTTCCGCTGCAAGTCCACGGCCGCTACTCGCGCATCGAGATCATGGCAGCCTTCGGCATGGGGACACACGCGAAGACGCCCGACTGGCGCGAGGGGGTCCGTGAAGCTAAAGACGAACTCGCTGACCTGTTGGCCTTCACCCTCGACAAGAGCAGTGGCGGCTTTTCGCCGACCACTCGATACCGCGACTACGCCATCAGCCCCAGGCTCATTCATTGGGAGAGCCAATCGATGACCCGGGCTGACAGCGAGACCGGTCTTCGTTATCGCAACCATGAAAGCCGGGGGCGCTCGATCATGTTGTTCACCCGTCTGCGCGCCGACGATCGCGCGTTCTGGTTCCTCGGCCCGGCCACCTACCGCGGCCACGTCGGCGAGAAGCCGATGGCCATCACGTGGGAACTCCACAACCCGCTGCCTGGCGACCTGTATCAGTCGTTCGCCGCAGCAGTGGCGTGATTTGCGCCTAAGGCCGGCCCGCCGCCTTTTGCACCTTTAGTTTCCGCTTGATCTTAATCCGTGTTTATTTCATGCGCCGCCGCGTCGATTTCTCGGGGGCCTGGCGCTTGCCGCGCACGGCGTTCTCCACCATCGAGGCGCCGTCGGGCGGCGAATGAAGCCGCGGTGGTTCAGGATGCGCGAGAGGGTGGAGATGCCGGGATGTCGGGGTCGCGGTGGCGTGTTCCCCGTGAATGGGTCCATCAGATCTGTACCCGTGTTGTAGGTCCATCGTTGTAAGAGTCGAGGGCAGAGTGATCATCGGGAGTTCGGGTGGTTTACTCGGTCAACTCAACCGTTCTCTCGTCAAATTCCGCAACGATCCTCAGTTGCCCTCCGATTGCGGCGACATACGACTGCAGTGTCCCGAGTTCGGTGTGTGACAGATCGCCACTCTCCAGCTTGGAAACCCGTGCCTGGGACACACCCATGAGCGCGGCGACATCAGCCTGACGCATGTTGCCGTGCGCTCTGCGAATATCCGCGAGACGCTGCGCTTGAACAGCATCGTGCATCGGTCAAGTCCGGGGGCGTGGTGTACGAGTTCGTCGCGTGATTCTTCGACGGGTTGGTTCAGGCGGTCAGTGCCGCCGCGGTGGCCTCCTGTTCCGTTGGGGTGCCGGTAACGGCACGTGATTTGCTGAGGACTTCCAGGCCTAGGTAGCGGCGGGACTCTGCCCACTCGTCGTGTTGTTCGGCCAGCACCGCCCCGACGAGGCGGATCAGGGAGTTGCGGTCGGGGAAGATGCCGACGACGTCGGTGCGGCGACGGATTTCCCGGTTCAAACGTTCCTGGGGATTGTTGGACCAGATCTGGCGCCAGATCTGCTTGGGGAACGCGGTGAAGGCCGGCAGGTCCGCACGGGCATTCTCAAGGTGCTCGGCGACCTTGGGGAGCTTGTCGGACAAGGCGTCGATGATGCGATCGTATTGCGCGGCAACGGATTCGGCGTCAGGCTGGTCGAACACAGAGTGCAGCAGCGTGCGCACCCACGGCCAGGAGGCTTTGGGCGTAATGGCCATCAGATTGGTCGTGTAGTGCGTTCTGCAGCGCTGCCAGGCCGCCCCGGGCAGCGTTGCCCCGATCGCAGCGACCAGCCCGGCGTGGGCGTCGCTGGTGACCAGCTTGACCTCGGACAGGCCGCGGGCGGTCAACGACCGCCAGAACGCCAGCCAGCCCGCCCCGTCCTCACCGGTGGACACGTCAATGCCGAGTATCTCGCGGTGGCCTTCGGCGTTGACCCCGGTGGCGATCAGCGCGTGCACGCCGACCACCCGCCCACCCTCGCGGACCTTGAGCACCAGGGCGTCGGCGGCGACGAAGGTGTACGGGCCGGCATCCAGCGGCCGGCTGCGGAAGGCCTCCACGGCGGCGTCGAGTTCTTTGGCCATCACCGAGACCTGCGACTTCGACAGACCGGTGATGCCCAGGGTCTCGACCAGCTTGTCCATCCGGCGGGTGGACACCCCGAGCAGGTAGCAGGTGGCCACCACCGTGGTCAGCGCTCGCTCGGCACGTTTGCGGCGTTCCAGCAGCCAGTCCGGGAAATACGAGCCCGTCCGCAGCTTGGGGATCGCCAGCTCCAAGGTGCCTGCGCGGGTGTCGAACTGGCGCTGCCGGTAGCCATTGCGTTGGTTGGTGCGCTCGCTGCTGCGCTCGCCGTAGCCGGCCCCACACAGCGCATCGGCTTCCGCGCCCATCAGGGCGTGGATGAACGTGGACAGCAGCTCGCGCAGCACGTCGGGATGGGCCGTAGCGAGTCGATCGGCCAGCACAGCGGACAGGTCGATATTGTGGGCGTTGGTCATCGCGTTGATTCCTTTGCTCGAGTGACTTTGACGGGTCTCTCGAAGAATCACGCGATGACCTTCAATCACTCGGCTACGACACGCCGGTGACTGCGATCAGCTCCGACTCGTACACCACTCTGCTGGACACAACCCGTGCATCTCCCTGCGTGCGGCATCTGCGCGCGCCGGGTCGACGCGGCCTTGTGCGACTGCCTCGGCGCGGATCTCACGCCAATTGCGTGCCATCGCTACTGACCTCCTGCCAGCCAGTTTTCGTATCGCTGCTCAGCGATCGGAATGTTCTCGTCGTACCAGTTCGTCCAATTGCCGGCCTTGTCTCCGGCGAGCAGTAGGACGGCCTGGCGTAGAGGGTCGAAGAGGAACAGAATCCGGATGCTGGTCCCCGCCGGTCGTAGCTCCTTCATGTTGTGAAACTTCGGTTCCTTGACCTTGTCCGCCGTCGGGCGGCCCAGGGTCGGCCCCTCCTGTTCGAGCAGGTCGATAGCACCCGTCACAGCGGTCATCGACTCTTCGTCGAGTCCGAAGTACCACCCCTCGACCTCCTCAAGCAGGAGCACCACCCACGACACAACTATAACTCCTGAGTTATATTCGATCCACTGCGCCCGATAGCCGATCCTGCCGTCGCCGTCTGACAACCACGTCTCTCGGCGCAAGCGCCGGCGCCCAGTCGCCCGGCGCGTCGGTGGGCGTACCATCCTCGACGGCGTCGTCGTCGACAGCGCCTCTGACATCGGGTGCGATGAGCACGACGCAGTGATAGAGGTCTTCGCCGTCGCGTTCGACATGACTGCCGACTACATGGCTGCGCAGGCGCCCGGCGAAGTCGCACAGCGCCTGCCGGCGCGCGAACAGGCGCTGAAGACCATCACGCCGAGACCCTTGATGTCGGCCGCGCCCCATCGTTCGTCCATCAGCAGCGGATCGGGCTCCCATCTAAGCGCTTCCCAGCCGGGGAACGGGATGTTCGGCGTCGCGTGGGACGCCGGTAGTGATCGGTGAAGCGCTGATAGGCGGCGAACCCGACCCGGCCCATGCCGATCACCACGACCTCGGCGTCGCCGGCGTCGCCATGGCGTTCCTCCGGGTTCAGGCTGCTTCGTCCTGGGCCGGTAGCCGCGCCGCGATCTTCTCCACCACCAGGTGGCCGCGCCCGTTGACCAGCGCCGAAACCACGAAGCTCAGCGCCACGGCGATCGACATCTCCACCAGCCAGACCGGTTCCAGCAGCCCGGCCGAGACCCCGACCGATACAACGATCAAGCCGAATTCGGAATAGTTCATCAGGCTCAGTCCGGCAAGCAGCGCGCTGCGGTATCGCAGTCTCAGGCGTGACAGCAGCAGGACATCGACCGGCTGCGGGCCTGGCTGCCGCAGGACCGCTCGGTGCTGATGGACCGCGAGACGCTGCTGGCCCATCGTGACCGGTGGGGCACCGAGGAGCGGCCTGCGCGCTCGGCGCTGACGCGGCTGACTGCTGAAGAGGCTGATTTGTACGCGGAGTTAGTTAGTCGGGGACGGGTTGGGGGAGCGGGTGCGGTTGGAGCAGGAGCGGATCGACTGGGGGTGGGTACAGGAGCGGTTTGAGCAAGAGCCGACGAAGTAGCCCCAGAGATTCAGATGACGGTTAGATTCCGCTCTTCGGCGTGGCGGACGGCGTCGACGGAAATGGACTGATCCAGGGTCACGAATCGGCCGTCGTGGGCGGTCGCGAGCGCCAGCAGGTACGCATCAGTCACCTGGCGATGCCCGAGCAACCGGGAATGATCGATCAACTCCTCATCGAGCAGGGACACCGAACACGGCCAATACACATGGTGCTTCGTGGCAGTAGCGCGAGCCAGTCGGGCGACCGCCTGCGCTGGCAGAACGGGGCTGGGGTACCGGGGTTGGCTGATGATCCGCACGAAGCCGTTCTGAGTGCTCGCACATGATGCCCAACCATGGGTGATCTCGGCGCTGAGCCAGCGGCGGACCCGCTCATGGTCGACGTGATCGCTGTCGAGGAGAGCGATGAGCACGTTCACATCCAACAGGGCACGAGTCACACGGCTTCCTCGTCGCGGAGTCGGTCAACCAATGCGTTGG
>JAGQTW010000254.1 GCA_020438785.1 Mycobacterium sp.
GTACTGCGCGTGGTTGGTGTCCTGGTACTCGTCGACCAGGACGTGCCGGAAGCGCCTGCGGTAGTACTGCGCGATCTGCGGGAAGTTCTGCAGCACCGCGACCGTCTCCCCGATCAGGTCGTCGAAGTCCAGCGCGTTGGCCGCACGAAGCCGGCGCTGGTACTCGCCGAAGACACCGGCCACGGTGCGGGCCAGATCGTCGGACTCCGGGGTCAGCGCGGCGAGCGCCTGTTCGGGGTCGATCAGCTCGTTCTTGAGGTTGGAGATCGCATTGGCCAGCAGCCGCGGCGAGTACCGCTTGACGTCCAGGCCCATGTCCTTGCCGATCATCAGCAGCAGGCGGCGCGAGTCGTCGGCGTCGTAGATGGAGAAGTTCGAGTTCAGACCGGGCAGCAGCGAGGCCTGGTTGCGCAGGATGCGAACGCAGGTGGAGTGGAACGTCGACACCCACATGTTGCGGGCCCGCGGACCCACCAGCGCCACCACCCGTTCCCGCATCTCGGCGGCGGCCTTGTTGGTGAACGTGATGGCCAGGATCTGACCCGGCCCGACGTCACGGGCGGCCAGCAGGTAGGCGATGCGGCGGGTGAGCACCGCGGTCTTGCCCGACCCGGCGCCGGCCACGATCAGCAGGGGGTTGCCCTCGTGCAGCACGGCCTGACGCTGCTGCGGGTTGAGTCCGTCGAGCAGTTCGGCGGCCTCGGCCGGTGGCTTGTAATCCGTCACGTGCACAGTCATGTCCGGAACCAACTTACCGCTGTCCGGCGACAGTTTTTTGCACAAGACCGGCGCGTGGTGGCACACTCTTTTTCGTGCTCACTGCACCGCAGCTACGATGGCTCTTCGCGCAAGACGCTCATCGCCGATTTTTCTACGGGTACCGGATCGCGGTACCCGTGGAGGCATAGCTGCTCGAACCCGAGAGCCCCGCGGTCCGCATCCGGATCCGGGGCTCGTCTCTTGTGTGAGGCCCGGACCGAATGCGACCACAACCCGCACACGAGGAGAAGCGAAGCGATGACCGTAGAGACCGAGCAGATGTCTGATATCGACGCCCTGCGCCAGGAGATCGACCGTCTGGACGCCGAGATCCTGGCCGCGGTCAAGCGCCGCACCGAGGTATCCCAGGAGATCGGCCGCGCCCGGATGGCCTCCGGTGGCACCCGGCTGGTGCACAGCCGCGAGATGAAGGTGATCGAGCGCTACAGCGAACTGGGGCCGGAGGGCAAGGATCTGGCGATGCTGCTGCTCCGCATGGGCCGCGGCCGGCTCGGGCACTGAGGCGGCCATCGGGCACCGCCGGCTCGGGCACTGAGGCGGCCATCGGGCACCGCTAGCTGACGGCGTCGACCAGCCAGGGCGTCATCCACTTCACCGCGTTCGGGGTGGGGTGTACGCCGTCGCTGCGCACCAGCACGCCGTTGATCTTGGCGGTGTAGGTGCCGTTGGGCGCGAGCTTGGCGTTGAGGTCGAGCACGTCGACGTTCGGCAGATCCGCGACGACATTCCGGAGCATGGTGTTCCAGCGCCTGACCCGGGTGGGCTGGTCCTCCGGATAGAGGGTGCCGTCGGAGCGCTCACCGTGGTGGTTGAACGGTTCGGTGGTGACGACGATCCGGGCGCCGCTGGAACCCAGGATCTCCAGGGCCCGGCGCAGCTCGGCCTCCAGGTACTCGTCGAAGTCCGAATCGCCGATGTGCGTCCAGTCCCCCCGCCACATCCGGTCCACCGTCTCCCACCGACCGATGGTCAACAGCACGACGTCGGGACGGTCGTGGGCGATCCGCTCGGACCACCGCTCCGGCCAGGTGTCGCACTCCGGCTTCTGCTCCAGGCTCCGGCCGCTGTACCGGTACGGTCCGCCGCGGACCACCCCACAGCCGATCGTCGTGCGGTCCAGAAAGCTGATGCCCGGTGTGGGCGGCAGGTACCGCATGATCGTCCAGGCGATCGAGTCACCGAACACCGCCACCGTGTGCGGCCGCGGGCCGGCGTGGGCGGGCGGGGCGGGCCGCACCGTCTCCACCAAGGCGGCGGCGGACACGTCGGGCATCGGCCCGGAACCGGTCCGCGTCGCCTGCGGAACGACGACCATCGTGACGGCGACCGCGGTGGCGGCCATCGCACCGGCCAGTCGCAGCACCGGGACATGCACGGGCTGCCAGCGGCGCACCGGCTGCTCGATCAGCCACCACGACAGCGCCGCCGCGCCCAGCGTCGCAGCGCAGCGGGCGGCGAACAGCGGATAGCCGGCCCACCCGGTGCGCTCCCCGTTGAGCACCAGGAAGACGGGCCAGTGCCAGAGGTACACCCCGTAGGAGATGACTCCCAGCCAGACCAGCGGCGGCACCTCGAGCACCCGGGCCACCGGGCCGTCCTGGTCCAGCGCGGTGGGCACGATGACGGCGGCGGCGGCCACCGCGACCACGATGAGCAGACCGTGGCGGAATTCCGTGGCGCTGCCCGTCGCGCGGTGCACGACCTCCGCGAGCACCACCACCCCGAGCACGGGAAGGATCCGCGCCACCCACTTGACCCACCGCGAGCGGATCAGTGACCAGCCGGCCAGCACGGCGGGCCAGTCCCGCACCAGCAGTGCCGCCGCTGCGGCACCGACCAACAACGCCTGGGCGCGGGTGTCGGTGCCAAAGTAGACGCGGTTGAGCCTGGCATCCGAGGCCATCAGCACCGCCTCGGCCGCCGACGCCAGCACGCCCAGACCGGCCACGACGGCGACCACGATCCGCACCCGGCTGAGCGTCGCTGTCGCGCCGCGCCACCGGGCCAGGCCCGCAAGCGCCAGCGCGATCAGCACCAGGAGGACCGGCCAGACCAGGTAGTACTGCTCCTCCACCCCCAACGACCAGGTGTGCTGCAGCGGCGACGGGGCGGCGCCCTGGCTGAAGTAGTCGGCCTTGTGCGCGATGAACGCCCAGTTCGCCGTCCACAGGAACGCGGCGACGGCATCGGTGCGCAGCGTCTCCACCGAGTCCGGCGAGAACAAGGTGCGGACCGCCACCACGGCCAGGCCCATCAGCAGCAGCGCGGGCAGCAGCCGTCGGGCCCGGCGAATCCAGAACCCGCGCAGGTCGATTCGGCCGGTGCGGCCGAGCTCGTCGAGTAGCAGCGAGGTGATCAGGAACCCGCTGAGCACGAAGAAGAGGTCGACTCCGATGAAGCCGCCGTCGACGCCCGGAATGCCGCCATGGCCGGCGACGACGAGTGCCACCGCGACGCCGCGGATGCCGTTGAGGGCGGGAACCCCGGAACCCGGGCCAGGCAGCGGTTTGCGCCGAGCACCGCGATCGGGAGCGGGAGTCACCCATCGACGTTGCGCAACAGATCGCGCCGGCGCCGCGGTCACGTGAGCCCTCTCCTTTGGTCCGGGCTTGTGACTCTAGGCGCGAACGACCACTGGTTGGTGGCGGCGCGCGGGTGCTAGCAGCGGGTCAAATCCCGGTCGACGATCTTGGGCCGCTTCGGGGCCGGTGCGACGAATTGATCCAGCGCCAGCAGCAGACCGGCGAAAGCGCCGGACACCTGGGCCGCAACCAACTCGGGCACCGCACGGCGCGCTGACGCCCGATCACTGCTGGTATTCATGCCGCGGGGATACCCAGCGCTTGCTGGAGCAAGCGTGACGATCGACACCTACTTGGTCAGCGCGATGTACTTCGTGTCCAGGTACTCTTCGATGCCCTCGTAGCCGCCCTCGCGGCCGAATCCGGACTCCTTGACGCCACCGAACGGGGCCGCGGGATCGGAGATGACCCCCCGGTTGACCCCGACCATGCCGGACTCGAGCGCCTCGGCCACCCGCAGCGCACGGTCCAGCGACTCGGTGAAGATGTAGGACGCCAGGCCGTACTCGGTGTCGTTGGCGGCGGCGATGCCCTCTTCCTCGGTGTCGAACCCGATGATCGGGGCGACCGGCCCGAACACCTCCTCCTTGAGGATGCGGGCGTCCGGCGGGACGTCGGTCAACACGGTGGCCGGGTAGAAGCAGCCGGGACCGCCGGGCGCCTGACCGCCGAGCGCCACTGTGGCGCCCTTCTCCACCGCGTCGTCGACCAGTTCCTGAACCGAGGCCACCTGCTTGGCGTTGACCAGCGGGCCGAGCTTGGCGCCCGGGTCCAGGCCGTTGCCCAGGGTGACCTCCCCCATCCGCTTGACGAACTTGTCGGTGAATTCGTCGATCAGCGCGTTGGAGACGTGCAGGCGGTTGGCCGCGGTGCAGGCCTCGCCGCCGTTGCGCATCTTGGCCAGCATCGCGCCCTCGACGGCGGCGTCGACGTCGGCGTCGTCGAACACCACGAACGGCGCGTTGCCGCCGAGTTCCATCGAGGTACGCAGCAACGCATCGGCGGACTGCTTCACCAGCGCCTTGCCCACCCCGGTGGAGCCGGTGAAGGTCAGCTTGCGCAGTCGGCCGTCATCGATGAGGGCGGTGGTGACCTCACGCGGCTGGTTGGTCGGCAGCACCGACAGCACCCCCTTGGGCAGACCGGCGTCGTCGATCAGCTTGGCCAGCATCAGCATGGACAGCGGCGTCTCCTGGGCCGGCTTGACGATCATGGTGCAGCCGGCCGCCAGGGCCGGGCCGATCTTGCGGGTGCCCATCGCCAGCGGGAAGTTCCACGGCGTGATCGCGTAACAGGGGCCGACGGCCTGCTTGGTGACGACGATGCGACCGGTACCCGCCGGCGCCTGGGTGTAGCGGCCGCCGATGCGGACGGCCTCCTCGGCGAACCAGCGGAAGAACTCCGCGCCGTACTTGACCTCGCCCTGGCTCTCCGCGAACACCTTGCCCATCTCCAGGGTCATCAGCGCAGCCAGCTCGTCGGTCCGCTCGATGATGGTCTCGAACACCGAGCGCAGGATCTCGCCACGCTCCCGCGGCGGGGTGGCCGCCCATTCGGCCTGCACGGCGCAGGCGGCGTCGAGGGCGGCGATCGCGTCGGCGGCCGTGGCGTTGCCGACCTTGGTCAGCACTTCGTCGTTCGACGGGTCGAGCACGTCGTAGGTCGACGTGGCGGGGCGTTCCTCGCCGCCGATCCACAACCCGGTCGGAACCGACGCCAACAACCGTTCAATGTCTGGGGTGCTCATACCTCAATCATCTACACCCTCGTTCACCTCGCCGCACTAGGGTTCTCGGAATGACCGCAGACATCGCCGCCAGCCCGGAATGGGACGCGCTGCGTCGCCATCACGACGAGATCGCCGGCAAACACCTTCGCGAGTTCTTCGCCGAGGATCCCGACCGCGGCCGCGAGCTCGCCTTGACCGTCGGTGATCTCTACATCGACTACAGCAAGCACCGGATCACCCGCGAAACGTTATCGTTGCTGGTCGATCTGGCCAAGGCCGCGGACCTCGAGCGGCGGCGCGACGCGATGTTCTCCGGTGAGCACATCAACACCTCGGAGGACCGCGCGGTGCTGCACACCGCGCTGCGGCTGCCGCGGGAGGCCAAACTGCGCGTCGACGGCCAGGACGTGGTGGCCGACGTGCACGAGGTGCTCGACGCGATGGGTGACTTCACCGACCGGCTGCGCAGCGGGGAGTGGACCGGGGCCACCGGCGAGCGGATCAAGACAGTGGTCAACATCGGCATCGGCGGCTC
>JAGQTW010000255.1 GCA_020438785.1 Mycobacterium sp.
GGCTCTTGCCGATCTTGCCGAACTCCTGGAACACCTCTATTTCATCGGCGGCCTCGCCGCCGCTACCGGGCAGCCAGAACCTGCCGCCCCGCTCGACCACTTCGGCCGCGGGCACGTAGGCGCCGCGCGCGTCGGTATAGGCGAACGCCTGGATGTAGCCCTGGTTCATCAGGCGGCGGTAGGGCTCGCGCGAGCTGACGTGGCCCAGGTCGTAGAGCACCTTGTGCCAGAACCGGCAATAGAGCAGGTGCAGGACGGCGTGCTCGACACCGCCGACGTACAGGTCGACGCCACCCGGGTCGGACGGTCCGTGCTCGGCCGGTCGCGGGCCCATCCAGTAGGCCTCGTTCTCCTTGGCGCACAACTGCTCTGCGTTGTGCGGGTCAGTGTAGCGCAGCTCGTACCAGGAGCTGCCCGCCCACTGCGGCATCACGTTGGTGTCGCGGGTGTAGGGGCGCGGGCCGTCGCCGAGGTCCAACTCCACGTGCACCCAGTCGGTGGCCTTGTTCAGCGGGGGGGAGGGTTCGCTGTCGGCGTCCTCGGGATCGAACAGCACCGGCGAGTAGTCGGGCACGTCCGGCAGTTCCACCGGCAACATCGAGTCGGGCAGCGGGTGGGCCCGGCCTTCGGCGTCGTAGACGATGGGAAACGGCTCACCCCAGTAGCGTTGGCGGGCGAACAGCCAGTCGCGCAGCTTGTACTCGATGCGGCCGCGGCCGCGGCCGTCGGCCTCGAGCCGCTCGGTGATCACCCGTTTGGCGTCCCCGACGGTCAGCCCGTCCAGGTAGCCGGAGTTCACCAGGGCGCCGTCGCCGGCGTAGGCCGCCCCGGAGATGTCACCACCGGAGATGACCTCGACGATCGGCAGGCCGAATTCGGTCGCGAACTCCCAGTCGCGCTGGTCGTGGCCGGGTACCGCCATGATGGCGCCGGTGCCGTAGCCGGCCAGCACGTAGTCGGCGATGAACACCGGAATGTGTTGTCCGTTGGTCGGATTGACGGCGTAGGTTCCCAGGAACACGCCCGTCTTGGTCTTGTTCTCCTGCCGTTCCAGATCCGACTTCGCCGCGATCGACTGCCGGTAGGCGGCGACCGCCGCCGCCGGTGTCGCCGCCCCTCCGGTCCACCGGGGGTCCACGCCGTCCGGCCAATGCGGGGCCAGCACGGTGTCGACCAATGCGTGCTCGGGGGCCAGCACCAGGTAGGTGGCGCCGAACAGGGTGTCGGGCCGGGTGGTGAACACCTCGATGTCGGTGCCGGCGACCGAGAACAACACCGCGGCGCCGGTGGATCGTCCGATCCAGTTGCGCTGCATGGTCTTGACCTTCTCCGGCCAGTCCAGCAGTTCGAGGTCGTCGAGCAGCCGGTCGGAGTACGCGGTGATCCGCATCATCCACTGCCGCAGGCGCTTCCGGAACACCGGGAAGTTGCCGCGCTCACTGCGGCCCTCCGAGGTGACCTCCTCGTTGGCCAGCACGGTGCCCAGCCCCGGACACCAGTTCACCACCGAATCGGCGCGATAGACCAGCCGGTGGCCGTCGATCACGTCGGCCCGCTCGCCCGCCGACAGCTCCGCCCAGTTCCGGCCGTCGAGCATTCTTGTGCCGGAGTCGAATTCGGCGATCAGCTCGTCGATCGGACGGGCCCGGTTCTGATCGGGATCGAACCAGGCGTTGTAGATCTGCAGGAAGATCCACTGCGTCCACTTGTAGTACTCGGGGTCGGTGGTGGAGAAGCTGCGGCGGCTGTCGTGGCCGAGGCCCAGACGGCCGAGCTGCCTGCGGAAGTTCACGATGTTGGCTTCGGTGCGGATGCGCGGATGGGTGCCGGTCTGGATCGCGTACTGCTCGGCGGGCAGGCCGAACGCGTCGAAGCCCAACGCGTGCAGAACATTGCGCCCGGTCATCCGGAAGTAGCGGGCGTAGACGTCGGTGGCGATGTAGCCCAGCGGGTGCCCGACGTGCAGCCCCTCACCCGAGGGGTAGGGGAACATGTCCTGGACGAAAACCTTGTCGTCGGGCACGCCGGAGCCGTCGGCCGGCGCCAGCGAGCCCACCGGGTTGGGCACGTTGAACGTCCCCCACTCCTGCCAGTTGCGCTGCCAGGTCTGTTCGATGCGCCCCGCCAGCTCCGCGGTGTAGCGGTACCGCGGCACATCGGTATCGGAGCCGTCGGGACCCGCGGCCGCGGCGGTGGACGATTCGGTCACGCCCAACAGGGTATAAGGGCCGCTCGCCGCCCCGACGACCCGTGACCGCCGGGAGCCGGGAGCCTCCCCGCAACGGGTTGGTATCGGTTCCGTTGCACTGCGGTCAGGGGTTGGTCCCAGGTGTGTTCCGGCGCCCCCGCGGCCCCGCAGCCGCGGATAAAGTCGGCCCCTGACGAAGCGGTCTACCCAGCCCGAACCATGTCGAGAAGGACAGCTGCAATGAAGAGGAATGCCCGTAACTGGCGGGTGGCCATAGGTGGAGTGGCGGCAGGCACGGCCGCCGTCATCGGATTCGCGGGCGCCAGCGCGTCCGCCGAGCCGGTCGCCCCGGTCCAGCCGGCACCGGCCACCGTGACACAGACGGTCACGGTCATGCCCGAGGCCGGCAGCGCCGTCGCTGGGCCGACGGCGATCAGCACCGCCGCAGCCACGCCCGCGCCGCTGCCCACCCAGAGCGCCACCGCCGTCGCGGCGCCGACGGCCGCCGCGCCGACCGAAACCCTCGTTCCGGCCACCAGCGGCACGCTCGCCGAGTTCTTCAAGGACAAGGGCGTGACCATGGAGCCGCAGAAGGCGACCGGCTTCACCGCGCTGTCCATCGTGTTGCCGATGCCCCCCGGCTGGTCCGTCGTCCCGGATCCCAACGTGCCCGACGCCTTCCAGGTGCTCGCCGACCGGCAGGGTGGTGACGGTCTGTACACCTCCAACGCCCAGCTGGTGGTCTACAAGCTGGTCGGTGACTTCGATCCCAAGGAAGCGATCACGCACGGCTATGTGGACAGCGAGAAGCTGGCCAACTGGCAGACGACCAACGCCTCGCTGGCCGACTTCGGCGGCTTCCCGTCCTCGGTGATCGAGGGCACCTACCGCGAGAACGACATGACGCTGAACACCGCGCGCCGCCACGTCATCGCCACCAGCGGCAGCGATCGGTACCTGGTGTCGCTGTCCATCACCACGGCGGCCAACCAGGTCGTCGCCTCCGCGGCCGCCACCGACGCCATCGCCAAGGGCTTCCGCGTCGCCGTCCCCGGTGCCCCCGCGGCACCCGCCGCGAGCCCGGCGGCCCCGGCGACCGAGGCGGCGGGCACCGCACCCGCGGCCGCACCGGCAGCGGTGGTCCCGGGAGTCGATCCGGCTCCGCAGCACTGACCCCGGACTCGTATTCTGGCCGCATGATCATCGGCGGCGTGGTGTGTCTGGCCCTGGCCGTCCTCGTCGGCGGATCGGGTCTGTTCGCCGTGAGACGGGCACCGGGAGCCGACGTCGCCTCGCAGGTGCTGCGCGCCATGGCCCCGACCCAGCTGGCCGCCGCGGTCATGCTGGCCGCCGGCGGCGTGGTCGCACTGGCCTCCCCCGCCCGGGTCGGCCTGTTGGTGCTGATCGTCTGCGTCGTGGGCGCCGTCGGCACCGTGGCCGCCGGCTCCTGGCAGGGCGCGCGCTACGCCGCCCGCAGGGAAGCCACCACCGGCTGTGGCGGGGACGGTGGTTGCACGGGTTGCACCAAGGTGTGCCAGTAGCCGGCCGGACCGGCCGGATCACACTGTCCCCGAAGCCTTTACGGCCAGCCCGGCGAAGCGCGGCTAGTTGCGGCTGACGTCGATCGGGTGGGTGGCCAGCAGCGACAGCGGCAGCGGCTGCCGTCGCAACACCCGCGACCACAGATCCACCCTGGGCTCGACCAGAACGTCGGACGGCAAGGCGGACAACACGATCCAGTCGTCGCGCTCGATCTCGCCTTCGAGTTGGCCGATGGTCCAACCGGAGTAGCCGGCGAAGATCCGCACCCCCTCCACCGCGGGGGCAACCAGGTCGGGGTCGGCGTCGAGGTCGACCATCACCATGCGGCCCGCCACGTGCCGCAACCCCGGCATGCCCTGCGGGTCGGTGCCCACGCGCAGGGTGCCCAGACACAACGCGGCGTCGCGCTTCACCGGCCCCCCGATGAACATCGTCTTCGGCTTGGCGGCCAGTTTGGTCCACTGCGGCAGCACGTTGTAGACGGCGGTCTCGCTGGGGCGGTTGAGGACCACCCCGAGCGTGCCGCCATCGTTGTGTTCGACGACGTAGATGACGCTGCGCCGAAACGTCGGCTCCATCAGGTCGGTGTTGGCGAGCAGCAGCGTGCCGGCCCGCACCCGATGCGCCGCGGGTGCGACGAAATCTTCGGGATCCTCCGACTGCGCCACCCCACCATCATGGCATCACCACACCGGTGCCGCGGTGATCGGGCACGCGCCGCCGCGATATTTGTACTGTTGTTCGGGTGGTCGACGCACCGGCATCCGAGTCGCTGTGGCGTACGGTGCGCGGCCTGCCGCAATTCTGGCGATTACTGGAGTTGCGCACCGCAAGTCAGTTCGGCGACGGGCTGTTTCAGGCCGGTCTGGCCGGCGGGTTGCTGTTCAATCCCGAGCGGGCCGCCGATCCGTGGGCGGTGGCCGGGGCCTTCGCCGTGCTGTTCCTGCCGTACTCGTTGCTGGGCCCGTTCGCCGGCGCACTGCTCGACCGCTGGGACCGCCGGGCGGTGCTGATCGGGGCCAACCTGGGTCGGCTGATTCTGGTGATCGGCGTCGGCCTGCTGCTCGCCGTCGGCGCCCGGGATCTGGTGGTGCTGTGCGGGGCGCTGATGGTCAACGGTTTCAGCCGGTTCGTGACCTCGGGGCTGTCCGCGGCGCTGCCGCACGTGGTCCCGTCGCACCGGGTGGTGACGATGAACTCGGTGGCCACGGCTGTCGGCGCGACCGCCACCTTCCTGGGCGCGAACTTCATGCTGGTGCCGCGGTGGCTGTTCGGCTCCGGGGATGCCGGCGCCGCCACGATCATCCTGCTGGTCGCGGTCCCCGTCGCCGTCGCGCTGCTGTTGTCCATCCGGTTCCCCCGCCGGGTGTTGGGTCCTGACGACACCGCCCGCGCGATCCACGGGTCGGTGCTCTACGCGGTGGCCACCGGCTGGCTCTTCGGCGCCCGGACCGTGCTGGGCACGCCGACCGTCGCGGCCACCCTGTCCGGCCTGGCCGCGCACCGCATGGTGTTCGGCATCAACTCGCTGCTGGTCCTGGTGATCGTGCGGCACACCGACACCCACGAGGTGGCCGGGTTGGGTACCGCGGTGGTGTTCGTGGCCGCCACCGGGCTCGGCTCCTTCCTGGCCAACATCGTCACCCCGCCGGCGGTGAAGCGGTGGGGCCGCTACGCCACCGCCAACGGGGCGCTGGTCTGCGCGGCGTTCATCCAGGTCGCCGGGGCCACCCTGCAGCTGGTCGTGATGGTGGCGTGCGGATTCCTGCTGGGCCTCGCCGGGCAGGTCGTCAAGCTGTGCGCCGACACGGCCATGCAGCTCGACGTCGACGACGCGCTGCGCGGGCACGTGTTCGCGGTGCAGGACTCGCTGTTCTGGCTGTCCTTCATCGCCGCGACGACCTTCTCGGCCGCGGTGCTGCCCGCCGATGGCCACGCGCCCATCCTCGCGCTGAGCGGCTCGCTGATCTACCTGGGCGGTCTGACGACGCACGCCCTGCTCGGTCGCCGGCGCCTGCCCGCCAACTAGGGTGTGGCCATGACCGGCGCCGAGCAGATCGTCGACGACCTGCGCGCCGAGAGCGACGCCCTCGACGCGCTGGTCGCGCCGCTTTCCGCCGAGCAGTGGAGCCAGCCCACCCCGGCCGCCGGCTGGACCATCGCCCACCAGATCGCCCACCTGCTGTGGACCGACCGGGTGGCGTTGACGTCCATCACCGACGAGGCCGAGTTCGGCCGGCTGCTGACCACGGCAATGGCCGATCCCGCGGGCTTCGTCGACCGGGCCGCCGAGGAGCTGGCCGCGACAGCCCCGCCGCAGCTGCTGGCCGACTGGCGCACCACCCGGGCCGGACTGCATGCGGCGCTGCGGACCGTGCCCGCCGGCCGCAAGCTGCTGTGGTTCGGCCCGCCGATGAGCGCGATGTCGATGGCGACGGCGCGGCTGATGGAGACCTGGGCGCACGGCCTGGACGTCGCCGACGCGCTCGGCGTGCGGGTGCCGCCGTCGCCACGGCTGCGTTCGATCGCGCACCTCGGCGTTCGCACCCGCGACTTCGCGTTCACCGTGCACGGCCTGACGCCACCGGCGGAACCGTTCCTGGTGGAGCTCACCGCGCCCGGCGGCGACGTGTGGTCGTGGGGTCCCGCGGACGCGGCGCAGCGGGTCACCGGCCCGGCCCTGGACTTCTGTTATCTGGTCACCCAGCGGCGGGCCCGGTCCGAACTGGACCTGACCGCCGTCGGGGCGGACGCGCAGCGCTGGCTGCAGATCGCGCAGGCCTTCGCCGGGCCGCCCGGCGAGGGCCGGTGACGGGAGCGGGGCAGCGGTTCGATTCGCCGTGACCCGGGCCGATCGAATCCGTATCGTACTTCCGGATGGTTCTTTGCTGGAGGCCCTGCGTCGGGCGGGGAAAGCCGAACCGGTTGCCGATCACGGCCGCCGGTTCGCAGGCGTGGGCTACTGATGGCTGAGCCGGACGCGGCGCGGCCGCGGTTGCGACTCAACCGCGCACAATGGGTCCTGGCGGGCGTGCTGGGCTTGCTGCTGCTGGCCCTGGTCGTGCTCAGCTTCCAGGCGTCGGCGCAGCAACGGGAGCACACCGAATCCCTGGCCCGCACCGAGGCGGAGAACACGAACGCCGCCTTCACCCTGCGCGAGACCCTCACCTACATCGACACCGCCGAGCGCTACCTGCTCGGCGTCGCCCCCCGCCGCGAGGTTCAGGTGGCCCGCGCCCTGCTGGGCCAGCGCCTGGACGTCGTCGGCGCCGACGGTGTCACCGCCGGACAGGCCGCGTCCCCGGAATATCAGGCCGCCCCGCGCGACATGGATGCGGCGGTCGAGCAATTGCCGGCCGGCGTCATCCCGGACGAGCAGCGCAAACCCTCGGCGGACATGCTGCTACCCAAGGCGCGGGCGCTGACCGAGCAGACCCACCGGATGTCGGAGTCGTCCTCGGCGGGCGTGCACCGGGAGGGCCGGGTCAGCGACGAGCAGCTGCTGCGGGGCCGACGCATCCAGATCGTGCTGATCCTCGCCGCCCTGACAGTCGGCACGGTGCTGCTGTGGTGGGTGACCGCGAACGTGGCGCGCCAATACCGCAGCGCCCGCAAGGATCTCGACAACGAACGGCAGACATTGCGCGAGACGCAGCACGAGCTGCACCGGGTCTCGGCATTGGAGCGCGAGCAGGCGCAGGTGCTCGAGCGCATCGCCACCGGGGAACCGGTGCCCACCGTGCTCCGCAAGGTCGTGCGACTGGCGGCCGAGGTCTCCGGGGCGCAGGCCGTGCGCATCGCCGCGGGTGAACACACCGTCGTCCATCCCCCGGAGGTCGACGTGTCGGAGCGGCCGGCGTGGAGCGCGACGTTCCTTGCCGACGCGGCGGGCAACACCGGCAGCCTCGAGGTGTTCGGCGGCCCGGAGCTGCTCGACGAGCTGACCCACACCGCACTGCTGCGCTGCCGCGAACTGGTCGCCCTCGCCCTCGAAAGGGACGCCTCGGCGCGGCAACTGTCGTTCCAGGCCACCCACGATGCGCTCACCGGGCTCGCCAATCGCAGCCTGCTGCTGTCCCGCCTGGCCGACAGCCTGATGGCCACCCGGCGGCGGGGAACCCAGCTGGCGGTGCTGTTCTGCGACCTGGACCGCTTCAAGATGGTCAACGACTCCATCGGCCACGCCGGCGGCGACCAGTTGCTCATCGAGGCGGCGCGGCGGCTGACGCAGATCGTCCGCGAGAACGACACCGTGGCGCGCCTCGGCGGCGACGAGTTCGTGGTGCTCTGCCCCGACCTGCCCGACCGCGCGCAGGCCAACGCCCTGGCCGAGCGGGTCCGCACCGCGCTGAGCGCCCCCTACTCCATCGACGGCAAGGAGGCCTTCGTCGACGCCAGCATCGGCATCACGTTCGCCGACGATTCCACGGTGTCCGGCGCCGAACTCATGCGCGAGGCCGACGTGGCCATGTACCGGGCCAAGCTGACCGAGGGCAGCCACATCAACGTCTTCGACTCCCGGCTGGAGGCCGAGGTGGCCGAGCGCCTCGACCTGGACGCCGCCCTGCGGCGCGCGCTGGAGCGCGACCAGCTACGGCTGGCCGCCCAGCCGGTCGTCATGCTCGACACCGGCGCGATCACCGGCTTCGAACTGCTCCTGCACTGGCGCCGCCCTGGCCTCCCGGTCCTGAGCCCCGGCACGTTCATCCCGCTGGCCGAGGACAACGGCATGATCGTCGACATCGGCCGCTGGGTGCTGCAGCAGGCCGTCGCGCAACTCGCCGAGTGGCGCGCCGCCGGGCTGGCGCAGGGGCTGACGATCTCGGTCAACGTCTCGGCCCGGCAGGTCCGCGATCCCGACTTCGCCGACGAGGTGCTGGCCCTGCTGATCTCCGAGCAGGTGCCGCCCGAATCGCTGGTCATCGAGCTCACCGAACATGCGCTGATCGACCTGCGGCTGGCCCACCCCACCCTGACCCGGCTGCGCGACGCCGGCGTGCAGGTGTCCCTGGACGACTTCGGCACCGGCTACTCGTCGTTGACCCAACTGCGCACCCTGCCCGTCGACCAGATCAAGCTCGACCGCTCGTTCACCGCCGCCCTCGACGAGGGCAGCCCCAAACAGCAGGCGGTCGTGGAATCGGTGGTGGCACTGGCCAACGCGCTCACCCTCGACCTGGTGATCGAAGGGGTCGAGACCCTCACCGAACGCGAGGCGCTGCTGCGGGCCGGCGCCAGCAAGGGGCAGGGCTTCCTGTTCAGCCACCCGATGCCGCTGGACGCCGCGCGGGAGTTGCTCGCCTCGGGCGCGGTGTGCGCGGCTCCCTCGCCACAGCCCGGGATGCAGCCCGGCGCGCGGCAGTGACTACACCGTGCCGGCGTCGTCGGCGGCTCCGTCCCCGTCGGTGTCGACCAGCCTGAGATCCCACCGCCCGTCCCCGTCGGTGTCGACGTAGCCGGCGTCGAACCGGCCGTCGTCCCCGGTGTGCAACACCCGGTCGGCCAGCCCGTCCCGATCGGTGTCCAGCACCCGGTCCGCGCGGCCGTCACCGTCGAAATCCGTTGAACCACCCGCCGGGTGCTCCACCCCGTCCGGCCCGAACCACCGCGGCGGTCCGATCGGCGTTCCGGCCGCCGTCAACGCCCAGGTTCCCGAACCGTCATCGGTGTAGAGCGGGCCGGCGCCGTCATCGACATTCAACGCGGCGTGATCGGCGAGGCCGTCCCCGTCGAAATCGGCCAGCGCGTCATCGAAGGCGCCATCCCCGTCGAAGTCCAGCCGGATGCCGTCCAGGTCGCCATCACCGTCGACGTCGACCTCGGCCTGGCCGGTCCACATCGACGCGCCGCCGGCACCGTCGCCGAGGCAGTAGTCCATGACCGGTCAGACGCCGGCGCCGCCCCGGGCGTTCCACCACGCCAGCAGTTCGGCGGTGGCCTCATCGCGGGACAGCGGACCGCGATCCAACCGGAGTTCCTTGAGGTAGTTCCACGCCTCCCCGACCTGCGGGCCGGCCGGGATGCCGAGCAACTCCATGATGGCGTTGCCGTCCAGGTCGGGGCGGACCCGCGCCAGGTCCTCCCTGGCGGCCAACTCGGCGATCCGGGCCTCCAGGTCGTCGTAGTTGGCCTGCAGCCGAGCCGCCCGGCGCTTGTTGCGGGTGGTGCAGTCGGCGCGGACCAGTTTGTGCAGCCGGGGCAGCAGCGGGCCGGCGTCGGCGACGTAGCGCCGGACGGCCGAGTCGGTCCACCGCCCGTCCCCGTAGCCGTGGAACCGCAGATGCAGATACACCAGCTGCGAGACGTCGTCGATCATCTGCTTGGAGTACTTCAGCGCCCGCATCCGCTTGCGTGCCATCTTGGCGCCGACCACCTCGTGGTGGTGGAAGCTCACCCCGCCGTCCGGCTCGTGGCGGCGGGTGGCCGGCTTGCCGATGTCATGCAGCAGCGCAGCCCACCGCAGCACCAGATCGGGCCCGCCGGTTTCCTCCCCCGAGTCGCTGCGCTCCTGCCCGCCGGATTCTTCCAGGGCGATCGCCTGCCGTAGCACCGTCAGCGAATGCTGGTAGACGTCCTTGTGCT
>JAGQTW010000256.1 GCA_020438785.1 Mycobacterium sp.
ACGTCGCTGCGGGTCTCGAGTTCGGCGACCTGCTCGCTGAACCCGTCGGCGTAGCGGCGCTGCCAGCGGAACGGCGGATGCACCACCACGGTCTGGGCGCCGAGCCGTTCGGCGGCCTGCACGCTGCGGGTCAGCTTGGGGATCGGGTTGGGGCCCCACACCCGCTGGGAGATCAACAGACAGGGCGCATGCACGGACAGCACCGGCATGTTGTACCGCCGCGACAGCTTGGCGATCGCACCGATGTCCTGGCTGACCGTCTCGGCCCACACCATCAACTCGACCCCGTCGTAGCCGAGCTCGGCGGCGTATTCGAAGGCCGCCTCGGTCCTCAGCGGATAGACCGAGGCCGTCGACAGACCGACCTTGATGGCTGGGCGCACTGACGAATCAGGTCGACTGCAGCAGGGCCAGCGGCCCGAGCGTGACCAGCGCGCCGACCGCGACTGCGATCAGCGTGCTGGCGATGTCCTCGGTCTTGCGGACCACCCGAACGGCGACGACCAGGCCCAGGATCACCAGCACCGAGAGCACCAGGGCGACGATGTTGTTCCACCGCCACAGCTGGTCGAAGGCGATGAAGAGCCCAGCGCCGAAGGCGACGGCCAGGATCGACTGCAACGCCGCCAGGCCGGCGCGCCCGAGCGCGGCCAGGGTGCCCGCGCGTGATCGTTCTTTCGCGGACGCCGGCTCGGTGTCGGCGACAGCCGCCGGGGACTTCTCCTGGTCCTCCTGCACGACGCCGCGGCGGGCCAGATCGTCGGCCACGGTCTCGCCGCCGAACAGGGTGCCGCCCGAGGACCGCAGGTACGACTGCAGTTCGGCGGCGCCGTCGGCCTCCTGCTGCGCGCCGCTCAGGTCCAGCAGGGTGGCCGGGTCGTCGAGCGGATCGAACGTCATCTGCTCGGCGCCGGACTCGGACTCGGAGGCGGCCACCTCGACCGGCGGCGCGACCGGCCGGCGGCGGGGCCGCGGGTCGTAGCCGCGGGCGGGCCCACTCTCCCGGCGCGGCAGTGGGGCGTCGGCGCGTTCGGGCGGCGCGTCGAAGGGCCGCTGCGACTCCTCGGGCTCCGGTTCCGCCGCGGGCGCCTCGACAGGGGACGCGGGCGCCGAGCCGTTGGTCTCGGCCGACGCGGCGGCCTCCTCGGCCCGGGGCGTCGGCTCGGCGGTTTCCGACGAGGTTTCCGCGGTGGTCTCGTCGGGGGTCTCCTCGCCGGCGGGCGCGGGGGCCTCCTCGCGGGCCACCGGAATCTCGCCGGTGCGGATGATCGGGATCTCGCCGGTCAGTTCGGCCACGGTCACCGCGTCGCTGTTGCCGCGCCGGCGCCGCCGACGGCCGCCCACCGGCGGGGAACCGATGGTTCCGTTCTTGGCCAGCAGTTCGGCCACCGAGATGGGCCGGGTGTTCTGCGAGTCGTCTGGTGCAGTCATCGTGTGTCGCCTCTCGACCGGCCGGGAGTTCGCCGATCAAAATCCCTGCTCTTAGCATCTCCCACGGGCGTCTCGACCAAGGCGGTTCCGTCGGCTTCGCTGTCGAGCCGGCGCAGGATGATGCCCTCCCGGAGTGCCCACGGGCAGATGTCCACCGATTCCAACGACAGTGCTCGCATACTCGCCTCCGCCACCAGAGCACCGGCCACGATCTGTGGCGCCCGCTCGGCGCTGACTCCCTCCAACTCGGCACGGTCTGCCGTGGTCATCCTAGAGATGAAGGCTATGAGCTGCCGCAGCCCGTTGGCGGTGAGGGTTCTCTTCACCCGCGGACCGGCCGCCGAAGGCGCCGCCCCGGTCAGCCGCGCCAGCGATCGGAACGTCTTGGATGTGGCCACCGCCAGCTCGGGGGCACCGGCCTTGAGCACGGTGGTCGCCGCCTCGGCCATCTCGGTGTCCAGCCAGTCCCGCAACATGGCCACCCGGCGCCGGCCCGGCGGATCGTCGGGCAGCCACTCCCGGGTGAGCCGGCCCGCGCCCAGCGGCAGCGACAGCGCGACCTCGGGGGCCTCGTCCACCCCGTTGGACAGCTCCAGCGACCCGCCGCCGATGTCGATGTTGATGATCCGGCCCGCGCTCCACCCGTACCAGCGGCGCACCGCCAGGAAGGTCAGTCGCGACTCGTCGGCCCCGGAGAGCACCTGCAGCGTGACCCCGGTCTCGGCGAGCACCCGGGCCAGCACGTCCTCGGAGTTCTTGGCGTCGCGCACCGCCGAGGTGGCGAACGCCATCAGGTCGGCGCAGCCCGAACTGGCGGCGATCTTGGCGAACTCGTCGACCGTGGCGATCAGCTTGTCGGCGCCGCGCCGGGTCAGCTTGCCGGAGTCGTCGATCGCCTCGGCGAGCCGCAGCGCGGCCTTCGTCGAACTCATCGGCGTCGGGTGCCCACCACGATGCGCATCGACCACCAGCAGGTGAACCGTGTTGCTGCCCACATCGAGCACGCCTAGTCGCACGTGCACCAACCTAGTGCGTCTACCGTTGAACTCTGTGACACATCGGCACCCCGGCGAGGTTGAACTCGACTTTCCACGGGAATGGGTGGAGTTCTACGACCCCGACAATCCCGAACACCTGATCGCCGCC
>JAGQTW010000257.1:0-2701 GCA_020438785.1 Mycobacterium sp.
TGCCGGTGTAGATCGGGTTCATGTCCCGGGTTTGCGGCGAGGGCCGCACCCCGCGCTCTGCGACGTCGGCGCGCACCGCGGCGAAGAACTCACTCGGCAGCGCGCAGACGAACCGCGGCCAGGTGTAGCGCGCGTTCCAGTCCCGGTGGATGTCGGTGACCCAGGCGTTGGGCGGGGTGTAGTCGGTGCCCACCGGCAACAGCACGTTGCGGGTCAGCGCCACCGACTTCAGCTCGCGGAACAGCTCGTAGGTGGCCTCCTCGGCCTCGGCCAGCGTGGCCGAGGAATCCATCCACCAGCCGGCGGCGTAGTGCGCGGGCATGTAGTGCGTCAGCAGGCCGAGCCCGGACGGCGCGATCCACTCGAACTCGCTGCGGAACTGCATGCGACGCGGGTCGCCGCCGCCCGCCATCGGCCCCCACTGGTGGTGCGGCCCCCGCGCCCACCCGCTCGACGTCAGGCCCGCGTCGGCGGCCATGCCGGGGAACTGCGGGTCGTGGCCGAACACGTCGAGCTGCCAGGCGGTGGCCGGGTTGGCGCCGAGCACGTCGCGCTGGAAACCGATGCCGTGCACGAAGTTCCGGATCGCCGTCTCCGCGCCGGTCAGGTTGGTGTTGGGCTCGTTGTAGGTGCCGCCCATGATCTCGACGCGGCCGCGGGCGATCAGGTCCAGCAGTTCGGCGCGGTCCTGCGGGTGCGCGTCGAAGTACGGCTTGAGGTAGTCGACCTCGGCGAGCACGAACTTGTACACCGGGTCGCGGCGGGCCATCTCGAGATGCGCGGCCACCAGCGCGAAGGCGTTGTTCTGCTTGCACCGGCCGGGCGGGTCCTCGGCCCAGACGCTGGTGTAGGCGCCCTGGGTGTTCCACCACACCGGGTCGTAGTGGAAGTGGCTGATCATGTGCATGGTCCAGCCGGGTTCGGCGACGACGAACTCGAAGGTGCCCTGGTCGTTGATCTGGCCGGTGCGGCGTTCCCCGACCGTCGCGCGGCGCACCCGCACCGGGACCTCGACGGTGCCGTCGCCGGGCGGCACCTCGGCCTCACCACTGAACCCGTCGCCGTCGACCCGGACCTTCTCGCCCGCGGCGGCGTCGGCGTAACCGACCCGCACCACCTGCAGCGGCGCGTCGGGGGGCCCGACGAAAAGCTCCGTCGACTCCGCGGAGGTCACACGCACGCGGCCAATCTACGGGCCGGGCGGCCTCACCGTGGCGACACGTCGATGAATGGGTACCAGGTACCCATGTCGCCTGCACCGGGCCCGCCTGAACGGCCCGCTCGTGGTTTCCGGGGGGACCACTGCTGTGCCCGCCTCCGAGCGACTCGTGGCCGCCGGCGCCGGCAGAGTCGCGCGTAGCCGGGCACTGAGGACATTGGGCAAGACAGCGGAGGACACCGAGCCATGACCTGTTCAACCCGACTGGCCGACCAACTCGACGTGCACTGGCGCACCGCGCTGCGGCCCCGCCTAGACGGGCTCACCGATGCCGAGTACTTCTGGGAGCCGGTGCCCGGATGCTGGACGGTCGCTTGTGTCCGAGACCTTTACGTCCACACCCAGCTGATCCCCGAGTCGCGTCGCTCCGGCCCACCGCCAAAGGAGGAATAGTGCCCGCCCTTGCACCCCCCGTCGGCGATGAACGCCACGCGCTGCACACCTTCCTCGCCTACCAGCAGGACGCCTTCGTCGCGGTGGCCCACGGGCTCACCGACGAGCAGGCCCGCGCCACGCCCACTGTCAGCTCGCTGTCCATCGGCGGGCTGATCAAGCACGTCACCGGCATGCAGCGGATCTGGATGCAGCGGGTCGCCGCCGCGCCCGACAAGCCGCCGACCGACACCCGCGATATCGAGGAGCGCACCAGGGAGTACCGGGACGAGTACGTGATGGGTCCTCACCAGACGCTGGCCGGGCTGCTTGACGCCTACGCCGCGCAGAACGCCGAGACGCTGCGGCTGGCGCAAACCGCCGACCTGGACGCCGCGGTCCCGGTGCCGCGGGACTCGCCGTGGTTTCCCAAGGACGTGGAGGCGTGGTCGGTGCGCTGGGTGTTCCTGCATGTGATCAGCGAGTTGGCCCGGCACGCCGGGCACGCCGACATCATCCGCGAAAGCATCGACGGCGCAACCATGTACGAACTGATCGCCGCCGTCGAGCACTGGGAACCGCAGCCGTGGCTGACGCCGTGGTCACCCAAGACGTGAAGCGCCCGCCCCCGAAAGCCCTGGTGTGACGGGCGTCGCTGCGCCGCCGCGAAATTGGTGGTAATCAGTGCGGGTTTGGCACACTGGCAAGAATGAGTTCCACCAAACCTCGAGAACTGGCCAGGCTTGATCGGGTTCCGCTCCCGATCGAAGCGGCCCGCATCGGCGTGACCGGCTGGCAGCTCACCCGCACCGGTGGACGCGTGCTCAGCAAGATCGCCGGCCGCGGCCGCTTCCAGGACAAGGTGCTGCAGGAGATTCCGCAGACCTTCGCCGACCTCGGACCCACCTACGTCAAGTTCGGCCAGATCATCGCCTCCAGCCCAGGCGCGTTCGGCGAGCAGATGTCCCGCCAGTTCCGCGGCCTGCTCGACTCCGTGCCCCCGGCCGACACCGAGGAAGTGCACAAGCTGCTCAGGGAGGAACTGGGCGGCGAGCCCTCGGAGCTGTTCGCCAGCTTCGAGGAGGAGCCGTTCGCCTCGGCCTCCATCGC
>JAGQTW010000257.1:2770-5281 GCA_020438785.1 Mycobacterium sp.
GGGTCGCCGCCGACCTGCAGATCCTGAAGCGCTTCGCCCAGGCCGTCGAACTGGCCAAGCTCGGCCGCCGGCTCTCGGCCCAGGACGTGGTGGCCGACTTCAGCGACAACCTCGCCGAGGAGCTGGACTTCCGGCTCGAGGCGCAGTCGATGGACGCCTGGATCTCGCATCTGCGGAACTCGCCACTCGGCCGCAACATCCGGGTGCCCGACGTGCACTGGGAGTTCACCACCGAGAAGGTGCTGACCATGGAGCGGGTGTCCGGCGTGCGCATCGACGACGTCGCCAACATCCGCAAGAAGGGTTTCGACGGCACCGAACTCGTGAAGGCGCTGCTGTTCAGCGTGTTCGAGGGCGGCCTGCGGCACGGGCTGTTCCACGGCGACCTGCACGCCGGCAATCTGCTCGTCGACGACGAGGGCCGAATCGTGTTCCTGGACTTCGGGATCATGGGCCGCATCGACAACCGCACCCGCTGGCTGCTCCGTGAGCTGGTGTACGCGCTGCTGGTCAAGAAGGACCACGCCGCCGCGGGCAAGATCGTGGTGCTGATGGGCGCGGTGGGCACCACCAAGCCCGAGCCGCAGGCGGCCAAGGACCTCGAGGCGTTCGCCACCCCGCTGACCATGAAATCGCTGGGCGACATGAGCTACGCCGACATCGGCCGTCAGCTGTCCACGCTGGCCGACGCCTACGACGTCAAGCTGCCGCGCGAGCTGGTGCTGATCGGCAAGCAGTTCCTCTACGTCGAGCGCTACATGAAGCTCCTGGCGCCCAAGTGGCAGATGATGTCCGACCCGCAGCTCACCGGCTACTTCGCCAACTTCATGGTGGAGGTCAGCCGCGAGCACCAGAGCGACGTCGAGGTCTAGCGACATGGAGATCCGGTCCGGGCACGCCAAGGTAGGCGACGACCTCGAGTTGTACTACGAGGACCTCGGCAACCCGGGTGACCCACCGGTGCTGCTGATCATGGGCCTGGGCGCGCAGCTGCTGCTGTGGCGCGACGGCTTCTGCGAGCGCCTCGTCGAGCAGGGCTACCGGGTGATCCGCTACGACAACCGCGACGTCGGGCTGTCCACCAAGCTGCACGGCCAGCGGCCCGGCGGCGCCCTGGTGCCCAACCTGGTGCGCTCCTACCTCGGCAAGCCGAGCCCGTCGGTGTACACCCTGGAGCACATGGCCGACGACGCCGCCGCGCTGCTCGATCACCTCGGCATCGAGCGGGCGCATGTGGTCGGCGCTTCGATGGGCGGCATGATCGCCCAGATCTTCGCCGCCCGCCATCCCGATCGCACCGCGGCGCTGGGAATCATCTTCTCCTCCAACAACTCTGCGTTCCTGCCGCCGCCGGCGCCGAAGGCGTTGCTGTCGCTGATCAAGGGCCCGCCGCCGGGCTCGCCGCGCGATGTGATCGTCGAGAACTCGATCCGGGTCAGCAAGATCATCGGCAGCCCGGGCTACCGCAAGTCCGAGGAGCAGTTGCGGGCCGAGGCCATCGAGTCCTACGAGCGGGCGCACTACCCGCAGGGCATCGGGCGGCACTTCGCCGCGGTGCTGGGCACCGGCAGCCTCAAGCACTACGACCACCAGATCAGCGCCCCCACCGTCGTCATCCACGGCCGCGCCGACAAGCTGATGCGCCCCTCGGGCGGCCGCTCGATCGCCGCCGCGATCCCCAACGCGCGGCTGGTGCTGTTCGACGGGATGGCCCATGACCTGCCCGAAGAGCTGTGGGACGACATCGTCGGCGAGCTGAAGACCACGTTCGCCGAGGTCCCCGCCCCGTGACGCCGGATTGGTCGGCAGGCCGCCGGGTCCGATAGCATCACCGATTAGTTCGGGGCGGATCCCTCAAGACGCGGGTGGATCGCTCAAACTGACGACACGGAAGGTCAGTTCTGACCTCATGGCCAAAAAACTGAAGCCCCATTTCGAGGACGTGCAGGCGCACTACGACCTGTCCGACGAGTTCTTCCGGCTGTTCCTGGACCCCACCCAGACCTACAGCTGCGCCTATTTCGAGCGCGACGACATGACGCTGGAAGAGGCGCAGCTCGCCAAGATCGATCTCGCGCTGGGCAAGCTGGGCCTGCAGCCCGGCATGACGCTGCTCGACGTCGGCTGCGGCTGGGGCGCCACGATGATGCGCGCCGTGGAGCGCTACGACGTCAACGTCATCGGCCTGACGCTGTCGAAGAACCAGAAGGACCACGTGGAGCGGCTGTTCGCCGAGTCGGACAACCCGCGCAGCAAGCGCGTCGAGTTGGAGGGCTGGGAGCAGTTCAACGAGCCGGTCGACCGGATCGTGTCGATCGGCGCGTTCGAGCATTTCGGCTTCGACCGCTACGACGACTTCTTCACCATGGCCTACAACGTGCTGCCCGACGACGGGGTGATGCTGCTGCACACCATCACCGCGCTGACCTTGCCGGAGATGGCCGACCGTGGGATGCCGCTGACCTTCGACGTGGCGCGCTTCGTGAAGTTCATCCTCACCGAGATCTTCCC
>JAGQTW010000258.1 GCA_020438785.1 Mycobacterium sp.
ATGACCGAGACGCTGTACCTGATGCCGTGGTCGACGATGTTCCCGCTGGGGATCTCCTCGGCCACCATCGGCATCGCCGAGGGCGCGCTCGCCGCGCATCTGGACTATCAGCGCGAGCGGGTCAGCGCGGCGGGCACCGCCATCAAGGACGATCCCTACGTGATGTACGCGATCGGTGAGGCCGCAGCCGACATCAACGCCGCCCGCCAGGAGATCCTGGCCAATGCGGACCGGATCTACGACATCGTCGACTCCGGCAAGGAGGTGTCGTTCGCCGACCGCGCCGCCGGACGCCGCACCCAGATCCGGGCGGTGTGGCGCGCGGTTATGGCCGTCGACCAGATCTTCTCCCGCTCCGGCGGTAACGCGATGCGGATGGACAAGCCGCTGCAACGGTATTGGCGTGACGCCCACACCGGCCTGGCGCACGCGATCCACGTGCCCGGCACCGCCTACCACGCGTCGGCGCTGAGCTCGTTCGGTGTCGAGCCGCAGGGCCCGCTGCGGGCGATGATCTGACGGGGTCCGGGTGAGCCTGTTCAAGAGCCTCGGCTACGTCACGATCCAGACCGCCGACATCGCCCGCTGGCGCCGGTTCGCGTTCCAGCTCATCGGTTTCGCCGAGGGGAAGGGGCCCGATCCCGACGCGCTGTACCTGCGGATGGATGAGCGCGCGGCGCGCATCGTGGTCACCCCCGGCGACGCCGACCGGATCATCGCGTCGGGCTGGGAGGTCCGCGACCGCGCCGAACTCCAGCGCGTCCGGGAGACTCTCGACGCCGCCGGCGTGCCCTACAAGCAACTGTCCCAGGGCGAGGCCGACGACCGCCGCGTCGAGGAGGTGCTCACCTTCGACGACCCGGCGGGCAACACCCTGGAGGTGTTCCACGGCGCGGTGCTGGACCACAGCCCGGTCGTCACCCCCTTCGGCGCGCGGTTCGTCACCGGCGACCAGGGCATGGGCCACGTGGTGCTGCCCGCCCTGGACGCCAACGGGCTGTTCGAGTTCTACACCGACACACTGGGATTCCTGTCTCGCGGGTCCTACCGGGTGCCGCTGCCCAAGGAGTTCGGCCCCATCCGGATCCGGTTCCTGGGCGTCAACGAACGCCACCACAGCCTGGCCATCGCCCCGGCGATGACCCTGCGCGATCCGGGCCTGATCCACATGATGGTCGAGGTCGACAGCCTCGACGCGGTCGGCGAAGCCCTCGACCGGGTCACCAAGGAGGGCTTCCAACTCTCCTCAACCCTGGGCAGGCACACCAACGACAAGATGGTGTCGTTCTACGTGCGCGCCCCCGGCGACTGGGACATCGAGTTCGGCACCGGCGGCATGCGCATCGACGAAAGCCATTACACCGCAGAGGAGATCACCGCCGACAGCTACTGGGGTCACCAGTGGGTCAGCGACCTTCCTGCCGCCATGCGGCCATGAGCTCCGACGTCCACCCGGTCCCGGCCTCCTCGATCACCACCTGGGACCACGAGGCCGACGTGGTGATCGCCGGCTTCGGCATCGCCGGTGCCGCCGCCGCCGTCGAGGCGGCCCGGGCCGGTGCGGACGTCCTGGTGCTCGAGCGGGCCGGATCCTGGGGTGGCGCGGCGTCGATGGCGGGCGGATTCGTCTACCTCGGCGGCGGCACACCGATCCAGAAGGCCTGCGGTTTCGACGATTCCGTCGAGAACATGACCGCCTTCCTCAACGTCGCGATGGGACCGGGGGCAGATCAGAACCGCATCGCCGACTACTGCGCGGGCAGCCTCGAGCACTTCGACTGGCTCGTCGACTGCGGTGTGCCGTTCAAGGCGGAGTTCTGGTCGGAACCCGGCTGGGAGCCGATGGGCGATCAGGGCCTGGCATACAGCGGGGGCGAGAACTCGTACCCGTTCAACACCATCGCCGAGCCGGCGCCACGCGGGCACGTGCCGCAGATGTCGAACAAGCAGCAGGGCCTGTCCAGTGCCGGCTTCATGCTGATGAAGCCGCTTGTCGAGACCGGGACCCAACTCGGTGTCCGGTCCGTTTACGACGTGCGGGTGCAATCGCTGATCGTCGAGTCCGACGGGCGGGTCGCCGGGATCACCGCACGCCAGTTCGGCAAGGACATCGCGGTGCGCGCGCGCCGCGGCGTGGTGTTGGCGACCGGCAGTTTCGCCTACAACGATGCGATGGTGGCCCAGTACGCGCCCCGGATCGCCGGTAAGCCGGCGGCCTCGATCGAACAGCACGACGGTGTGGGCATCCGGATGGCGCAGGCCCTGGGGGCCGACCTCGCCCACATGGACGCCACCGAGGTGGCGATCTTCATCGAGCCGCAACAACTGGTGCGCGGCATCCTGGTCAACGCCCGCGGTCAGCGCTACGTCGCCGAGGACACCTACCCCGGCCGCATCGGCCAGCTCACCCTGTACCACCAGGACGACACGGCCTACCTGATCATCGACGGCGACGCCCAGGAGGAGGCGATGGCCGCGCCGTCACCGCACCTGATGATGCGCGCGCCCACCTCGGTGTGTGAGACGGTCGCCGAGCTGGAGGCCGAGATCGGCCTACCCCCCGGTTCGCTGCAGGCCACGGTCGACTACTACAACGCCGGCGTATCCCGTGGCGAGGATCCGGTGTTACACAAGAAGGCCCAGTGGCTGCGTCCGATCGGCTCCCCGGTGGGTGCGATCGACCTGCGCAACAGCACCGGGGGCTTCACCCTCGGCGGGCTGGCCACCACGCTGTCGGGCGAGGTGCTGCACGTCAGCGGCGAGCCGATCCCCGGCCTGTTCGCCGCCGGGCGCTGCACCGCGGGCCTGGCCGCGTGGGGTTATGCCAGTGGCGTCTCGCTGGGCGACGGCAGCTTCTACGGCCGTCGCGCCGGGCACGCCGCCGCCCGCGGTTAGCCGGAGCGGCCGGTGCCACTCGATCCCGACATCGCCGCCGTCATCGACGCGTTGAACGCGGGTTTCCCGAGGGTGACCACCATGACCGGAGCGGAGTTGCGAGAGCTGATCCGGGGCCGCCGTCAGCAACCGGGCGAACCGGAGCCTGTCGACAGCGTCGTCGACAAGACCGTCGCGGGCCCGGCCGGCGACATCCCGGTGCGCATCTACACCCCGTCCGCCACCCCCGAGGCGATCGTGGTGTTCGCCCACGGCGGTGGATTCGTCTTCTGCGACCTGGACACCCACGACGGCCTGTGCCGGTCATTGTGCAACGGCGTTGGCGCCGTTGTGGTTTCGGTGGACTATCGGCTGGCGCCCGAACACCGATGGCCGGTGGCCGCCGAGGACGTCTACACCGTGACTCGGTGGGCGGCCGGCCTCGGCGGCCCGCTCGTGGTGGCCGGTGACAGCGCGGGCGGGAACCTGGCGGCGGTCAACACCCTGATGGCCCGCGACCGCGGCGGCCCGGAGATCGCAGCGCAGGTGCTGTTCTACCCCGTCCTGGATGCCGACTTCGACACCGATTCTTACCGGGCATACCCCACCGGCTACTACAACAGCCGGGAAGCGATGATCTGGTACTGGGACCAGTACGCCCCCGATCCGGCCGACCGCGCTCACCCCTACGCCGCACCACTTCGGGCGCAGCTGTCCGGCCTGCCGCCGGCCGTGGTGGTGACCGCGGGCTTCGACCCGCTGTGCACCGAAGGCGATCGGTACGCCGCTGCGCTGGCCGAAGCCGGCGTGCGGGTGGTGCACCGCCACTACCCGGGCGCCGTGCATGGCTTTCTCACCATGCCGGACATCAAGCTCGGCGCCCGGGTCCGCGAACAAGCCTGGCGCGACCTTCGCGGCGTCCTCGGGCCTCAGACCTCGCCGGGCTGATCGACCTCGTCCAGGATGGGCACCTCGCCCCTGCGGGCGGCGTCCTCGATCGCGGCCCGTAGATCCGAGCAGACCAGGAACGGCCCGTTGTCGTGTCCGGCGAGGGCCGTGGCCGCGCGGCGCTGGGCGCAGGCCGCCATTGCCGCGGCATCCCACTGCACGCTGGTCTGGGCCCAGCTGCTCTTGCGGACCTGGACCGTCGCCTCGCAGCGGCGGCAGTGCACCGGCACCGGCGCCGCGTCGAGCAGCCGGTTGTCGGGGCGCACCGTCATCCGCCCGCCCAGGCCTGGACGCCGCGGGCCACGTTGTCGTCGACCTCGGCCTGCCAGGCTTCCCGCGGCCGGGTGACGTCGATCTCGAACTCGAACCGGTCCACCATGTCGGGCGTGACGTCGGCGACGTCGACGTAGAACTGCTCATACCAGCGGCGCAGCTGGTAGACGGGGCCGTCCTCCTCGCACAGCAGCGGATTGTCGATGCGGGTCTTGTTCTTCCAGATCAACACGTCCTGTTCGAAACCCAGCTTGACGAAGTCGCCGAGGCCCACCGCCGCCTGCATCGCGGCATCGGCCGGCAGGTTCGGCGACTTCTTCACGATGATCCCGTATTGCAGCACAAAGGAATTCGCGTCCACCGGATAATGGCAATTCAGCAGCACGGTGTGCTGATCCTCGTGCTCGTAGTGATAGGTCAGGTCGTCGATCATGAACGACGGCCC
>JAGQTW010000259.1:0-1451 GCA_020438785.1 Mycobacterium sp.
GGAAGATCGACGGGTTGGTGGTGACACCGACGACGCTACGGGTGTCGATCAGCTCCTTCAGGTTGCCCGACTGCAACCGGTCCCGGGACAGGTCGTCGAGCCAGACGGAGACGCCCGCGGCCGAGAGCGCCGCGAGATTGGGATTCTGTGCCATTGCGGTTCCTTTACGTCAGTTGTTTGATCGACCTACTCCTCCTCGGGACTTCGTCCCGCATCGTCGTAGATCAGTTGTCGATTGCGCGTTCCGCGGCGGCGGCGACGGCCTCCGGTGTGAAGCCGAACTCGCGGAACAGGGTCTTGTCGTCGGCCGATTCGCCGTAGTGCTCGATCGAGATGATCTCACCGGTGTCGCCGACGATCTTGTACCAGGACTGCGCCACCCCGGCCTCCACCGCGACCCGGGCGGAGACGTCCGGCGGCAACACGCTGTCCCGGTATTCCTGCGGCTGGGATTCGAACCATTCGACGCAGGGCATCGACACCACATAGGCCCGAATGTCCTTGTCCGCCAACAGTTTCGTCGCCTCGACCGCCAGCTGGACCTCCGAGCCGGTGGCGATGATGATCACGTCGGCGTCATCGGCCGGGTTGCCGCCGCCCAGCACGTACCCGCCGCGGGCGACGCCGACGCTGTCGGTGCCCTCGAGCACCGGCACACCCTGACGGGTGAGGATGAAACCGACCGGGCCGCTCCCGTTGCCACGGGAGATGATCGTGCGCCACGCGTAGGCGGTCTCGTTCGGGTCGGCCGGGCGAACCACCGACAGCTTCGGGATGGCCCGCAGCGCCGCGAGGTGTTCGATCGGCTGGTGGGTGGGTCCGTCCTCGCCGAGGCCGATCGAGTCGTGCGTCCAGATGTAGATGGTGTCGATGTCCATCAGCGAGGCTAGCCGCACCGCGGGGCGCATGTAGTCCGAGAACTGCAGGAACGTGCCGCCGAACGCGCGGGTGGGCCCGTGCAGCACGATGCCGGACAGGATCGAGCCCATCGCGTGCTCGCGGATGCCGAAGTGCAGCACCCGGCCGTACCAGTCGGCGGTGTAGTCCTTCGTCGAGATCGATGGCGGGCCGAACGACTTCACCCCGTTGATGGTGGTGTTGTTCGACCCGGCGAGATCGGCGGAGCCACCCCACAATTCGGGCAGCTTGGGCGCGACGTCGTTGAGCACCTGGCCGAAGGCGGCGCGGGTGGCCACCGCCTTGGAACCCGGTTCCCAATGCGTGATGTCGGCATCCCAGCCGTCCGGCAGTTCCCCGGCGGTCAGCCGGTCCAGCAGCGCCTTGCGCTCGGGCTCACGCTGGGCCCAGGCGTCGAAGTCGGCCTGCCACTTCTCGTGCGCCTCGCGGCCGCGGTCCACCAGCTTGCGGGTGTGTTCGATGACCTCGTCGCGCACCTCGAACGTCTTGTCCGGGTCGAAGCCCAGCACCCGCTTGGTGGCGGCCACCTCCTC
>JAGQTW010000259.1:1506-2551 GCA_020438785.1 Mycobacterium sp.
GTGCGCACCGCGATGAACGACGGCTTGTCGGTCACCTTCTTCGCCTCGGCGATCGCTTCTTCTATCCCGACGACGTTCTCCCCGCCCTCGACCTCCTGGACGTGCCAGCCGTAGGCCCGGTAGCGCTCGACGGTGTCCTCGGACAACGCGATGTTGGTGTCGTGTTCGATGGAGATCTGGTTGCGGTCGTAGAACACGATCAGGTTCCCGAGTTGCTGGGTGCCGGCCAGCGACGACGCCTCGCTGGTGACGCCCTCCTCGATGTCACCGTCGGAGGCGATCACGTAGATGTAGTGGTCGAACGGGCTGGTACCGGCCGGGGCGTCCGGATCGAACAGGCCGCGCTCGTAGCGGGCGGCCATCGCCATGCCGACCGCCGAGGCCAGGCCCTGGCCCAACGGGCCGGTGGTGATCTCCACGCCGAGGGTGTGCCGGAACTCCGGGTGTCCCGGGGTCTTGGAGCCCCAGGTGCGCAGCGACTCGATGTCGGACAGCTCCAGGCCGAAACCGCCCAGGTACAGCTGCAGATACAGGGTCAGGCTGCTGTGCCCGCAGGACAGGATGAATCGGTCGCGGCCCAGCCAGTGGGTGTCGCTGGGATCGTGCCGCATGACGCGCTGGAACAGCGTGTAGGCCAGCGGCGCCAGGCTCATCGCCGTGCCGGGGTGTCCGTTTCCGACCTTCTGCACCGCATCGGCGGCCAGCACCCGCACCGTGTCGACGGCCAGGGAGTCGAGCTCCGTCCAGTCGCCGGGATGGTGCGGCTCGGTCAGGGCGGAGATCTCTTCGAGCGTGGTCACAAGCGCACTCCTGGCGTCCTCGGATCGGCTGGCAAGCTAGTCCTCCCTAACCCTAGTGCCGGATGGTCTGCGGCTGCAGGAGTGCGTGCAGAGTCTGTTCGCCCACCTCGACAGCCGCTCTTCCGCAGGGTTACCCGCAGGTGAAGGATTACGCAGCCAATCCGGTGACGGTGCGGAATCGCCGTGAATCGCCCCTTGGGTACCTGCGCGGGGGGCGCGCGGTCTACCATCCTCTGTAGTAGATC
>JAGQTW010000260.1 GCA_020438785.1 Mycobacterium sp.
CCGCCGACGACCTTGCACGGGCCCCACTTGGCCGCGGCGGGCTGACCGGCGGTGGTCGGCTGGCCGGCCACGCCCTCGGCCACGGGTTTGCCGTCGACCACCGTGGCGCACCCGGCGGCCGCCAGGACGAGGGCGGCGGTCAGCGCCCCGGTGCGCGCGGCGCCGCCGAGGTGGGCGCGCGTAAGTCGACTCATGGCCGACATGCTGCCATCCGAACCTGAGCGGAAGTTAGGCGCCGTGCGCGCCGGGCTAAGAGTTTGCTTTGACCAGCTTGAAGGCGATCTGGCCCTGGCCGGGCCGGGACAGCACGCACTTGCCGCGCTGTGTGCTGATCAGCTGGCCGTCCAGGGTCTCGGCATTCCACTGGAACTGCATCGCCCCGAAGGTGACGGACTTGTCCGGGCAGACCGGGAGGTACCCCTGCAGGCTCATCACCCACGTGTTGGCGCCCTTGTAGAAGGCCTGGCCCTTGATCAGGGGTGATTCGATGTCGGACTCACACCCGATGGCGGCCTCGGAGCATTGCGGGGTGATGGTCCAGCGGTCGAAGGTGCTGTTCGGGGTGACGACGTCGTACGCGCCGGACAGCACTGGGCCGGCTGCGTGCGCCGGCGGCGCCATCCCCAGCGTGAGGCCGCACGCCAGCCCCGCGACCGCGGCGACCCTGGTAATGCCCATAACCGACCCCTTGCTAGAACCGACGTCAAAACCATATCGGAACTGACTGGCAGAGCGTTTCAGCGCGGTCGGGGGATGCCCTGATCGTGGTCGAACACCCCGTCGGGGTCCCACTCGGCCTTCAGGCCTACGAGACGCCCCAGGTTGTCGCCGTAATAGGCGTTCGCCCAGTCCGGCAACTCAGGATCCTGGAAGTTCTGGTAGCACCGGCCGGACGTGTGCGGCAGCACGCTCTCCCACAGCTGAACCATCCAGTCCCGGATGTCGGGCGGGATCGAGGCCGGTGACCCGGTCGGGGCCGGCTGGGCGGCGGGGGCGCTCCACCCGGACTTCATTTCCACCAGGACCTTCGCCTGGCGATGCACGTAGGCCGTGGCGTCGGGAGCGACGTCGTTCACCGCCCCGCCCACCCAACCGAACAGGGTCGCGCCGCCATTGCGGTCGGGGTGATCGACGCCGGGGAATCGGCCGACCACGTCCACGATGGCGGCGATGGCGTCGTCGGGCAGGAAGTCGTCGGCGTAGAGCGACCGGTCCCAGAACGAGTAGTTCGGCGTCGGCGGGGTGATGTACCAGCCGTAGGCGTCCCACCACCACCGCTCGGTGACCTCGCCGCGGACGTCCGGCATCGCCAGCAGTGGGGCGAGGATCCCCCGGGCATCGGCCTCTCCCGTGAACAGCTGCGCCGTCAGCTCGGCCTCGACCCCGGCGGGGGTGGAACCGAGGCTGAGATTGCCGGTGACGACGCGGTCGAACTCGGCGCGCAGTTTCTGGAATGCGGCGGCGGCGGCGACGGCGGCGTCCCGACCGGTCACGGTGAGTTCGGCGGTCGTCGCGCGCAGCACCGGGACTTCGACCAGCTCGTACTGGAGTTCGGTGACCACCCCGAAGTTGCCGCCGGCCCCGCCCCGCAGCCCCCAGAACATGTCGGGACTCTCGGTTGCGCTGACGGCGACGAGGTCACCCGCGGCGTTGACCATGGTGGCCTTGCGCAGCCGGTCGGCGGTCAGCCCCGCCCACGGAGCGTTGGGTCCGATACCGCCGCCGAGGGTCAGGCCGACCAGTCCGACGCCAGGGCAGTTCCCGCCGGGCAGCAGCAACCGGCCGCTCCCCCGTTTCGGCAACAGCTTGCCGACCTCGACGTTGCGCACGCCGGCCTGGGCCCACATCGTGGTCCCGGCCAGGCTGGCGGACTTCATCAGGCTGGTGCTGATGACGATGCCGGTGGAGGCCGAGGCGTCGGCGTAGTTGTGGCCGCCACCGCGAATTGCGAACGGGGTGTTGGTCTTTCGCGCCCACTTCACCGTCGCCGCGACATCTTCTTCCCCGGCGCATTGGACGACCGCCTTCGGCATGGTGGCGGCGAAGCGCAGGTTCCGCGGGGTGGCCAGCTGGGCATAGGCCGAATCGCCGGGAAGGATCACCGTGCCGCGCAGGCGCTGCTGCAGGTCCGTGAAGGCGTTGCGCGGTAGTGGGGTGTCGGCGCCGGGGGGTGTCCGCCCGCAGGAGGCGACCAGCCCGGCTCCGACCAGGCCGGCGGCGCCGAGCAGTTGCCGCCGGGTGAGGTCGCGCATGCTCAGTCCCCGGCCGGCGAGTCCACTACCAGCAGTAGCCACACCAGCGTCGCCAGCCCGATCGCCATCGCCTGCGCGGTGACGACGAACGAGATGTACTCGTGCCAGACCGCGGCCAGGCCGCACCGCGGCGCGTCGGCCTTGACCAACATGCTGAACGCCAGCGCCTCCGCGATGCACATGATGATCACGATGAAGACCGGCGCCACCCGTCGTCCCGGGTCGGCGTTGCCGGCGCTGCGGCGCACGTAGTTCATCTCCAGCGCCAGCGTCAGCAGGATGATCGGCAGGATGTTGGCCATGTCGGAGAAGTAGGCCGATGAAATGTCGTTGGCGCAGCCACGATCGACGTCGAGGACCGGGTACCACAGCACCGTCGTGACCTGGACGACCAGGCTTCCGAATACGAACGGCACCACCCAACTGCGCGACGCGGTTCCGCCGCCGAGCGCCGACAACAGCAACAGGGTCAGCGCGGCCACGAACACCGCCGAGGCCGCCAGGTTTACCCACACCGTCGCGGTGTCGCCCAACCCGGCCCGTTGCTTCTCGGTGGCGATCATGACGAGATGGCCGCCGACCACCAGCACCGCGCCCACGCCCCACATGCCGGTGCACAGGCGGCGTAGGAAGCTCGGCAGGTCACCGCCGCCGCTGATCGCCCACTTCAGCGCCGCGGTGCCCAGCACCAGCAGGAGATCGAGCGCGAACACCAGCCAGCCTCGGGCGGCGGAGTGCGGGTGGCCGGTGACGTCCAGGAGGAACTCGACCACGTCGTCGCTGAAGGTGAAGCCGATGACCAGAAGGAACGCGGCAGCCAGCGCGGGCAGGTCGGACGGCACCTTCGCCGGTGTACGGGGCTGCGTCACGACCGAACTCTAGCCGTCGGCGGACCCGCGACCGGGGATTTCGGTTCGGGTGAACCGGGCGCTCCCTTTACCCCACCATGGACGGCATGAGTGAAGAAGCCGCTCCGGCCAAGGGGACCATCGCCAAGGTCATCCGCGACCCGCACTGGTGGTTCAAGGAGGTGGTGCTGGCCTTGATCATCGGCGGACTGCTGGCCGCCGGAACCGTGCTGGGCCAGAAGCTGGTCGACGACCGCCGCGCCGAGCGCGAACTGCACGCCGCGCTGTCCGCCAACCGGCACGACCTGCAGATGGAGAATCTCCGATTCATCCGCGAACGGTCGTGGGACACCCCCGACGACGCACGGCGCTTCGCCGACTTCGATGTGGCCGGCCAGAACCTGGTCGGCCTGCGGCTGACCGGATCGGACTTCGCTCGCGCCGATCTCAGCGGGGCGAACCTGTCCGAGAGCGATCTGAGCCGGTCGAACTTCGCCCGCGCGAATCTGCACGACGCCAACCTCACCCGGGCGATCCTGCGCGGGGCCTACTTCGGGCCGGAACGCATCCCGGACGCCCCGGACCGACTCGGTGCCGATCTGACCGATGCCGACCTCGCCGAAGCCGACCTCAGCGACGCCGACCTGAGCCACGCCAATCTCACCGGGGCGAACCTCACCCGCGCCAAGCTGACCAACGTCTTCTACGACGCGACGACCACCTGGCCGCAGGGATTCAGTGCTCCGCCGAGTAGGGCGGTGAAGTAAAGGCGCGCAACCGGACTCGGCGCTCACACCCAGCGGCGCGGAATCGTTCCTTCGACGTGATTCGACTCGAAGGCCTCGTCCCCGATGAAGCCCTTGACGTCGGCGACGTAGCGGAACACCGGCCCGCCCGACGGGCTCTGCTCACTCCACACCCGGGTGTCGGTGACCACCTTGATCTTCCAGTCGCCGCGCTCCAGCGTCGTCTCGTAATGCGTGAACCCGCTGTCCGACAGCGGCTTTCCATCGAGGATCTGGAAGTTCTCGCTGGCGTTGACATCGACAAGCAGGTTGTCGAGAGCGCCGCCGTAGACGGTGCGGCCGCTGTCGAAGTTCTTGCGCACCAACGTTCCCGGGCTGCCGTCGACGGTGATCCGTTCGACCTTGCGTTCCTGTGACGACGGACGGATCGTATCCAGCGTCGGCACATACTGTTCGGGGTCGACGTAGGTGCTGCGCTCCGGCAGCAGCGCGGCCAAGCCGGCGTCCTGCGGCCGCGGTTCACGGCGCGGCAGGATCAGGGCGCTGGCCTGGCGGCCGTCCACCGGCCCGGTGTGGATCTTCACGGTGGGGATCTGGGGCACCTGCCACATGCCGGGGAAGGAGAACGGCGAGATGGCCACCCGGAGTTTCCAGCCGCGCTTGAACACGTGGCCGATGATGTTGAGCGGGATCTCCACCCCGAAGACGCCGGGCGGCACCGGCTTCGGGTCGGCCTGGTCACCGTCGCGGTACACCAGGTTGAAGAACGTGTACGACACCAGGTGCGACGCCCCGGTGGTCGGGCTGATCTCGGCGAGCCGCACCACCAGGGCGGTGATCGGCTTGTCGGCCTCCACATTCAGCCGCACCGTCGGGTACCCGAAGCACTCGAGGTCCGTGGATAGCGGTGCGCTGTCGAAGGTGATCGCCTGCTTGTCGTCGGCGGTCTGGTCGCGGGGCAGGTCGGGATTGGCCGCGGAGCCGAACGAACTGGTCTCGATGAGTGCGGTGCCGATGTTGAGCGGCGCCCCGACCGCGCTGAGGTCGAGGGCGCGGGAATCGTGCACCCCGGGCGGCGGCGGAGTCGGCGCGAGCGTGGGCCCGAGGTAGTAGGTCTCCGGCTTGGATCGGCCCATCCACTCGTGATCCTCGGCGACCCACCGGCCCTCGTCGGTGTAGTCCGGTGACGGGTCGGGCTCGCGGGACTGGCCCATCCACACGGTGAACTCCGGCCACTGGGCGGCCGGATCGGGTCGAGCTCCCTTGAGCCAGCGGTCCCACCAGTGCGTCGTCACGTAGCGCAGCCAGTCGACCCGCGGGCCGGGATAGCCGTCGAAGGGGTAGCGGTGCCCATACGGGCCGAGCATCGCGGTCACCGGTTTCCCCAGGGCGCTCAACCCCCGCAGCACGTGGTCGACCGGATTCTTGTAGCCGTCCTGCCAGCCCGACATGATGAAGACGGGCACTTTCACGTCGCCGTAGTGGTCACGGACGCTGGTGGCACTCCAGTACGAATCGCGGGTCTGGTGGGTGGCCCACTGGTCGAACCAGAAGCTCATGCCCTTGATTCGGTTGCGCCACATCTCTTTCCAGCGGTCCCCGACGATGGCGGGATCCGGCGGGGCCGGCAGCCAGCCGAACATGCTGGACGCCCAGCCGATGTTGTCCATCATCATCGCCCCGCCCATGTAGTGGACGTCGTCGTTGAACCTGTCGTCCGAGCCGCAGTTCACCACGACGGCCTTGAGGGCTTCCGGGCAATCCGGCCGGGCGGCGACCATCAGGGAATTGATCGCACTCCAGGACTCGCCCATCATCCCGACGTTGCCGTCGCAGATCGGAAGCGCCGCGATCTGGTTGATCACCTGGACGCAGTAGGACAGTTCCTCGTCGGTGTACTCGTCGGTGAGCGCACCGTCCGAGTTTCCGCTGCCCTGCAGGTCGACCCGGAAGGCCAGATAGTTGTTGTAGGCGAACCAGGGGTGCATCTTGCTGTCGACGTACATCGTCCCGTCGCGGCACCGGTACGGGTTCAGTTCGACGATCGCCGGGCATCGCACGTTGTTGCGCAGAGTGTTGGCGTTGTACCAGTAGTGCCCGGACAGGACGACGGGACTCTTGCCCGGCACGCTGGCGGTGAAGGTGATGCTCTTCGGGAACGGCACCACGTCGAGGGGAACGGGCAGGTACTCGACGGCCCCGGGCGCCTGTCCCGGCGCTGCGGGCGGAGCCGGTGACCGCAGGCAGGCCGCGAGGGGCCCGGCGACCGCGGCCACCGCGCCGGCCTTGAGGACTGATCGTCGGCTCCAACCGTCCATGCCGCCCCCTACCCCTGGAGGATCACCGAGGGCGCAAGTCAATCACGCGGCCGCGGCCGGCAGGAATGAATTCATAAACAGGCACAACCGCTGAAAGCGCGTGCGTGGTGGCAGGTACAGGATTCGAACCTGTGTAGGCGTTAGCCGACGGATTTACAGTCCGCTCCCATTGGCCGCTCGGGCAACCTGCCGGGGGTTCGCGCCGCGCCGGGTGGCCCGGTTTGGTGCGACTAGCAGGGTACAACGAGGATGTACCCCAGACACAAACCGGCCGATCACGTCCAGGAGGGGTCCAATGGCGGATTCATCGTTCGACATCGTGAGCAAGTTCGACCGCCAGGAGGTCGACAACGCGCTGAACCAGGCGGCCAAGGAGTTGAGCACCCGGTTCGACTTCCGCGGCACCGACACCACCATCGCCTGGAAGGGCGACGAGGTCATCGAGATCGTCAGCTCCACCGAGGAGCGGGCCAAGGCCGCCGTCGACGTCTTCAAGGAGAAGCTGATCCGGCGCGACATCTCGATGAAGGCCTTCGACGCCGGCGACCCGCAGCCCAGCGGCAAGACCTACCGGGTCAGCGGCACGCTCAAGCAGGGCATCGACCAGGAGAACGCCAAGAAGATCAACAAGCTGATCCGCGACGAGGGCCCCAAG